>NZ_JNAA01000034.1:0-58986 GCF_000696055.1 Exiguobacterium sp. AB2 | reverse complement strand
TTTCGTATTCTCGCTTTTGCTCATTTAATTGTGGACGACGCCTTTCTCTTTCAAACCGAGCGCCATCGCCGTCGATTCGTGAATCGTCTTGAACAGCTCCGGATGCTCCGAGAGCGAGACGCCGTAAGACGGCACCATCTCTTTGATTTTCGGCTCCCATTCCGGCATACGTGTCGGGAAGCACTGTTCGAGCACTTTCAACATGACGTGAACGGCCGTCGACGCGCCCGGTGACGCGCCGAGGAGTGCCGCGACCGATCCGTCTTCGGCGCTGACGACTTCCGTGCCGAACTGTAGCGTCCCTTTGCCTTGTGGTGTGTCTTTAATGACTTGGACACGCTGTCCGGCGACGACGATCTCCCAGTCCTCGTTCTTCGCGGTCGGGATGAACTCGCGGAGCTCGTCCATTCGTTTGTTGTGCGACAAGAGCACCTGCTCGATCAAATATTTCGTGAGCGGCATCTCTTTCGCCCCAGCCGCGAGCATCGTCATGAGATTATACGGCTTGACCGATTGAATCAGGTCGAGGTTCGATCCCTTCTTCAAAAACTTCGGCGTGAAACCGGCGAACGGTCCAAACAACAGCTCTTTTTGATTGTTGATGTAACGCGTATCAAGGTGCGGTACCGACATCGGCGGTGCGCCGACCTTCGCCTTGCCGTATACTTTCGCGTGGTGTTGCTCGATGACGTCACGGTTCTTACAGACGAGGAACAAACCGCTCACCGGGAAGCCGCCGATATGCTTCGATTCCGGAATACCCGTCTTTTGAAGGAGGTGCAAGCTACCGCCGCCACCACCGATAAAGAGGAACGGGGCCGTATGTGTCTCGATCGTGTTCGACGCGATGTCCTTCACTTTCACTTCCCAGAGCCCGTTCGTGAGCCGCTTGACGTCCTCAACGCTATGCTTGTAGTTGACCTCGACACCTTGGTCCGTCAAATGATCGAACAGCATGCGCGTGAGCGCGCCGAAGTTGACGTCTGTCCCCGTATCGATTTTCGTCGCTGCGATCGGCTCGTCGACGGGACGTCCTTCCATGACGATCGGCATCCAGTCACGAAGCTGTTCCGGATCGTCCGATAAGACCATCCCTTCGAACAACGGATTATTTGTTAGCGCTTCCAAACGTTTTTTCAAGAAGCGGATATCTTTCTCGCCTTGCACCATGCTCATATGTGGAATCGAGCGGATGAAGTCTTCCGGTTGTTGAATCAGTCCTTTGTTGACGAGATGCGCCCAAAACTGACGCGAAATTTGGAACTGTTCATTGACGCTGATCGCTTTTGCGATGTCGAGCGTGCCGTCCGGCTTCTCGGTCGTATAGTTCAACTCGCAAAGGGCAGCGTGGCCCGTCCCGGCGTTGTTCCATTCATTCGAACTCTCTTCCCCTGCACTTTCGAGCTTCTCGAACACTTTGATTTCCCACTCCGGTATAAGCTCTTTAAAGAGCGACCCGAGCGTCGCGCTCATCACTCCTGCACCAATCAAAATGACGTCTGTTTTCTTTTGGACACTGCTCATGAAAACCCCATCCTTCTCCCCTGAATTTGTGCGGGAGACCGCCGTTTAAATCCCCATTCATCGGCAGTCCCGTTTATAATCGTTATACTGATTATAACGCTTTTGTGATGAATGATAAGAGTTAAGTACGGAATTCTTTAATTTGATTCCTACTTAATTCTACATGACGAATAGGAATGATATGATTGACGTAATTGAAGAATAAATAGAGTGGGGCGATTTGATGAAAAAGACGGTAAAAGTTGTGGCAGCGGTGATTGAAAATCAAAATAAAGAAATCCTTTGCGCCCTTCGCTCAACAAATATGTTGATCCCGAACATGTGGGAGTTTCCTGGTGGAAAAGTTGAAGACGGCGAAAATTTGCAAGAAGCACTTAAACGCGAGATTTTCGAAGAATTAGCATGTGAAATCAAAGCGCACGAAGTGATTAATGAACATGTACATGAATATGACACGTTCATCATTCAATTGATTTCATTGCGTGCCGAGTTGCAATCAGGAACGCCTGTTGCGACAGAACACGATGCGTTAATTTGGCTGAAACGTGAAAACTTGCATTCACTTGTTTGGGCTCCTGCTGACATCCCAGCGGTCAATGATGTCATCAACCAAAAAACGAAAGCCGAGACGTGAGTTTACACGTACTCGGCTTTCATTAATGTGTCTGTTCGTGTAAGTAGTCGTAGATTTGTTGATCAACACGTTCTTGGAGAAGTAGATTCATCGTAACAACAGACAATTCTTGTCTGTCTTGACTCATCATAGTCGTATCTCGTACGGATTCAAGATCCGGTGTAACTTCTCCTAAATAGTAGAAGTCTCCACCTTCATCGTCATCTTTTTTCACAAAAAGATGAATATCGATGTTTCTTTCCTTCGATTTTATAATCTTTTGTACTTCCTCCGATTTAGTTGTTCTTCTGCTTCGTGTGTACCAATGAAATACTTCAGGATTAATAAACGCATCGCCATAATTCACACTGGCCTCCACATCTTCGCCTTTATGGTAAGTTACAAAGATTGGACATGTTTGATGCTTAATCTTATAGCCATACATCGTTGACTGTTCTTCTTTGTCCCAATTTAGTAAGCGACAAGCGTCTTTCCTCGTGTATTTTTCAAGTCTCGTTAATGGTTTTGTCTGATCATATCGTTGACCTCTAGCTAAGGAAGCTGTTAACACATCATTAAACAGTTGAGTGAACCATTCATCTTTTAATAAAAACTGCATATGAGATGAAAATCTATACTCTTCATTTTCCCAAGAAATTAGGGAATGCCCTCCATATTTTAATTGATCCGCGTCTTTAAAAAAGTTTAGTGATAGTACGTTTTCTAAAGATTGAATGGTAGCTTTATCACTTCTTATTCCCTGCTCACGCAAGCGATAAATAAAGTCCTCTTTGCTTAAACTTTCTTGCTCCAACAGAAGTTCCATTAACAACACTTCATGTACTCGTTTTCCTGACAATAACTCTTGAGTCACCATCAACAGAACTTTTGAGTGCGCGGAAGAAAGGTCAGGAAGATCGTGCTCCACTATATTTAAAAAGGCACCGTAATGACCCTTCTTTGTTCCAATAACAATGGGATCCATTGAATAATGTGCCACAAAATCGCTTAACATCGGAGGTCGTCCTAAACGGTTTTTTAAATTGTGATAGGCTTCTTTTAAAACCTTTAAGTCAGTTAGTTTTGCTTGATTAATCGATTCGTAAATTCGTTCTTTTGCGATGGCTTCAAAGTTAATGGTCGACGTGCCAGAAATATAGCTACGATCAATTACTTTTCTCCGAATCGAATCTTTGTTTTGAGAGCGGTCTCCGGATAAAGCGATTGGAATCAAATAGTTATTTTTGTAGTTAGCGATGAAATCGATAACGGTCACGTATTGTTTTGAGCTGTGTTTTCTTAATCCTCGTCCTAGTTGTTGAATAAAAATAATGCTTGATTCTGTCTGTCGCAACATGACGACTTGATTAATGCTTGGAATATCAATTCCTTCGTTGAATATATCAACTGTTAAAATGTAATCTAGACGACCCTCTTCCAAATTAGTCACTTCAACTCGTCTCTTTTCTTGCGAATCATCCCCCGTTAAAGCACATGTCCGAAAACCTCGATGATTCAATTCCTCAGAAAGTCGTTTCGCTTCTCGTTTTGAACTACAGAACATCAAACCACATAAACGCTCTCCAGAAAAACCATAGTAATCAATCTTCTCGATAATTCGTTCTACACGTTCCTCTGACACGAGCTGAGTGAATACATCAAATTCAACTTGATTTCCACTCACTTCAAGATCTGTCACTCCAAAATAGTGAAACGGGCATAACATATCTTCTTCAAGCGCTTCTTGTAACCGAATCTCATATGCAATGTTGTAATTAAACAACTTAAATAAATCATATCCGTCTGAACGTTCAGGAGTTGCTGTCATTCCTAATAAAAATTGTGGTTTAAAATGTTCTATAATTCGTTGATATGTAACCGCTCCTGCTCGGTGACTCTCATCAATCAATACGTAGTCAAATGTGCCTCGGTCAAACTGATCTAATGTTTCTTGTTTAGAAATTGTTTGGATCGTTGCAAAGACATATCTAGCCCCCATTGCTCGACTCGAACCTGAAAGGATACCAAAATCAGCTTCATCCCCACCAATGACTCGATGAAAATCATTCTTTGCTTTTTGCAAAATCTGTTCGCGATGCACTACGAATAGCATTCGCTTCGGTCGATAACGACGAACGTCAAACGCGGCTAAATATGTTTTTCCGGTGCCCGTCGCTGATACGACAAGCGCTCTTGTATTTCCGTGCGCACGAACGGCCTCAATTCCACTTAAAGCTGCTAGTTGCATCGAATTCGGTTCTACTTGTAATGCTTCTTTTAATCGATTTACTCCATACGAGTCTGGAAACTCAGCTACACGTTCTCCAAAGACTGGACGATACGAACGTTCGTAAGCTGAAATCCATTCAAGTGTCAACGGAACTGAAACATTCCACATTTCTTCAAACTGATCGAGGAAGTGCCCGACAATTTCTCCATTCTCGTGAGAGGTCAACTTCAGATTCCACTCGTAATTTGTCTTTAACGCTCCAGACGTCAAATTAGAACTTCCAACAATTAATGAGTAGTACTCTTCGTGTTGAAAAATGTATCCCTTAGAGTGGAAGGCCTCAACTTTTGAAATGCGGATATCTACATTTTTCAGTTTTAATAGTTCTTTAAAGACTTTAGGTTGATTGAAGTATTGGTACGTTGAAGTCATGATTTTTCCACGGATACCTTTGTCATGTAAGTCGGAAAGCGTAGATTTTAACGTAGCTAAGCCAGCTTCCGTAATAAATGCAACCGAGATTAAGAATGATTGACATCCTTTCAATTCGTCTAGAAGTGAAGTAAGTACATCTTGTCGCTTATGTTTTTCATTCATTAAAAGTTCAGGTTTAAAGGGACTCACATGATGATGATGCTTATCAATAAATCCCTTTTCTAACGAATTTTTAAGTTGTTCTGTGAAATGGGTCATACATACCTCCAACATGATTTATACTAAATTCAAATAATTTCAATACCAAGATTTTATTTTACATATATTTCATTATTATCTTCTGCATAAAAATGATCAAGGAGGAACTTCATGTCTACAATCTATCTCATCCGCCATTGCTCCGCCACCGGCCAAGCACCGGACGCCCCCCTCACCGAGGCCGGTGACCGACAAGCGCTCGCCCTCGCTGACTTCTTTCAAAACATTCCCATCAATCGCATCATCTCGAGCGACTACACGCGAGCCATCGCTTCGATCGCACCGCTCGCCGTATCCAAGCAACTGACCATCGAGACGGAGCCGAAGTTGCGGGAACGCATCCTCTCGCTTGAGCCGCGTGACGATTGGTTTGACTTGCTCCGTCACTCGTTCGAGGATGCCTCATTCGCCTTACCCGGTGCCGAGTCAGGTCAAGATGCGACGGAGCGGATTTTGAGTGTCATCGATTCACTCGACGACGTAAACGGCACGACCGTCCTCGTGACGCATGGCAATCTGCTCGCGCTCCTCCTCCAACATGTGGATAACCGCTTCGACTTCGACACGTGGCACACGCTCAGCAATCCTGACGTCTATTTTCTAAAAATTGTGGATAACTCTTGGGCGGTCGAACGCGTCTGGTCCGTCCGTAGCTGTGGATAACGTTATCCACAGAAAAAGCCGCCTCGACTGAGACGGCTTGCGTATCTTACTTTTCCACGAAGAACATCGAGATGGCGCCGAGCCCGACGTGCGTCCCGACCGAGACACCCATCTGCATGAGGTAAATCTCCCCATCAAAGTCTGTCTCCGCCTCGATTTTCGCTTTCAAATTCTCGGCAATCTTCTGATCTGACGTATAGCCGATGATGATGAAATTCGTGATGTCGCGATCACAACGTTTCACGAACTGTTCGGTGTAATGCTTGAGCACTTTGCGCGTGCCGCGTTCTTTGGCGACGACGGCACCTTTGCCGTCCTTCATGCTCATAATCGGCTTGACCATGAGCAGCTTGCCGATGATGGCGCCCGCGTTCGAGATGCGACCGCTCTTAATCAAGTGATCTAAGTCGTCGACCGACAAGAAGTGCTTCACTTTCATCTTATATGCTTCATTGAACGCCACGAGCTCTTCGAACGTGGCCCCTGCTTCGCGCATTTGGGCACTCTTCATCAAGAGCCAACCGCTCCCGTGGCTCATCGAACGGGAGTCGACGATATGAATCTTCACCGGTGAGTCCGGATGAGCCTCCTCGAAATACTCTTTCCCGAGCACGGCCGATTGATACGATCCGCTCGTTCCGCTCGACATACAGATGCACAAAATCTCATCGTGTCCCGCCTCGACGGCGTCTTCCATCAATTTCATGAACGTGGCCGGACTCGGCATCGCCGTCGTCGGGAACTCCGGTAGCGCTTCCAACATTCCGTAAAACTCATCGGGCTGGATGTCGACGCGGTCCTCGTACGATTTGTTCTCAATCGTCACGATGAGCGGGGCGACCCCAATCTCGTATTTCGCTAAAATCTCATCTGATAAATCGCATGTTGAGTCTGCTAGTAGTTTAATCATAGTACCTCCAAAAATCTTTCCTCAGTGACGGGAATCATCCTAGACCACTTCGTCGATTCAGACGTCACGATAGGATTCCTCTATTGTATCAGAAATAGGAGGAGAGATGTTTTTTTACTAGGCTCGAACATGCGATTCCTGCTCGTGACGCAATAGCCATTCTTTACGCCATAATCCCCCCGCATAGCCGGTCAACGTCCCGTTCGAACCAATGACGCGGTGACATGGAACGACGATTGTTAAGCGGTTGCGACCGTTCGCACTGCCGACGGCACGCATGGCTCGCTCCCGTCCGATGTGTCGGGCCAATTCTCGATACGACATCGTCTCGGCATAAGGGATGATCGTCAGCGCCTGCCAGACATCACGTTGAAACGTTGTACCTGCCATCGTGACGGGGAATGTGAACGTCCGTCTGTTCTTTTTGAAATAGTCATCGATTTCGCGATAGCACCACTTCAACACGTCCGGTGTGTGAGCATTCACTTCGAACAACACCTCGTCCCGCTCGACGAACAGGATGGACTCGACCGTGGCTTGTGTCGCCACCAGCTCCATCATCCCGATTGGACTCATGTAGTCCAGTTTATACATTTCCATACAACGACCTCCATAGATAGAACGTCGCGTACGCTTCCCAACCTGAAAATCGTACACGCATCTCCTGCATCTCTTCTGCCGTCAGCTTGTCGGTACGTTCGAGATGAAATTTGAGCGCTTGATGCAATCCAGCATCCATAGCAGGGAAGGCCTGCCTGTCTTGAAGACATTTCATCCGGACGTACTCGGCCGTCCACTCCCCGACCCCACGAATCGACAGCAGGCGAGTATGAACGACCTCCCGAGGTTGATGCCGCAACGCTTGCTTGGACAGCGTGCCGTTTGCTATTTCCCGGGAAATCCCGATTATATACTCGGCTTTCCGCGTACTGAACTGCATGGCCCGTAATGTCAACTCGTTCAGGTCGACGTCTGCCTCAACGAGATAGATGTCATCGAACCCTTCGTCAAAGTTGACCGTCAAATGCGGTCGCGTGTTAGACAAATCGAGTTTCAGCCCAATCTCCTCCTCGAGCTCGCGCATCGCCGCCTGTTGGCTCGTATCACCTACCGTGGCGCTGCCGCCGACGGTGATGTCCCACATGTTCGACCAACCGTCTTTGAACGGTTGACGTTGCTGAATCAACATCTGTCCGTCTTTGTTGAAAATACAGACGTGGATGACGAGATGATAATCATCTGGAGGAAGACGCGTCCCCCGCTCCCACGTCCGCCCTGTCTTTTCACGATTGACCGTATATACGTCCCATAGCTCCATCCTATCTTCCCCTTTACGTCGCAGCGCTCGATGATGCCGCTTGGTCGGCTTTGACGCAGTCAATGGCGACGACGATCGAGATGAGCAAATGTTCCATCGCGTCATCCATCACTCGAATCTCGTACGTATCGCCCCACGTAAGCCATTTCTTTTGGACGCTGCCGATGACATGACCGTCCTGCCTCACTTCGAAGTCCATGTCCCACCAGTTGCCGTCGACTTCAATCCCGGCTGCGTCAATCGTATAGCGCGGTTTAAAGAACGTGAACTCTTTTGAAATCGTCAACGTCTCTTCTCCCTCGACGTCGACGTAAAACGTCGGCAAGAAACTGAACGTCTTCTTCGTGATCGTCGTGATTTCGCGTCCGCTCGTATCCGAGATGGTGAACGATTTCGGTAGCTTCATGAAGCTCCCTTCAACAAAATAAACGTCGTGCTCGTCCGCATCTTTGATGGTAAAGCGTCCACGCAGACTAAACACTTTCTGTTTCATGTAGAGCGTGTTCATATTCATCCCTCCGATTCGTTATATACCCCTTATACGTGATTTACCCGGAATTGATTCACAATATTTTAGAGTCGTATGTTGCGTTTTGAAACAATCTCTTCTACTTCACATAGATGATTGACGATATAATCCGCTTGTCGTAGCTCCTCCTCACGGGAAAAATCAAAACGACATCCGATGGCTTCTAACCCGTTCGCTTTAGCTGCTTCGATGTCAGAAAGGCGATCTCCGACGACATAGCCACGTGTGATCTCATATTTTTTGATAATCGATGCGACCAAATCGCGTTTGTCCAATGTAGGAATCTGTTGAATACTGAACGTCTCGCTGACCCACCGGTTCAAACGATAGTGCGATACAATCGCCGACAAGCATGGGGTCAATCCGTTACTGGCGATGTACAACGGATGCTGCATCGCATTCAATCGTTCGAACAACGCTTCAACTCCTGGGTAAAGCGCACCATTTCCAAGGTTGATATGTTCAATCAGCCGTTCGAGGAAATAATCATCAACTTTCTGTCGAATAATCGGCGCATGATTCGGGAGGAGCGTTTCCCAGACAACCGGTAAGGGAACGCCCATGATTCTCCGATAAACATGAATCGGCGTTTCATCCTCCCATTCCCCGCTATCTCGAAGTGACTGAAATGTGTCTTCTAACGCTTTTTCTAAAATTGTATCTGTTTGAAACAATGTACCGTCCATATCAAAAATGATGGCGTCCCTCATCGTGTTTCTCCTTTACCTAAATGGAATTAATTGGCTTATTCATCATACACCGATGCTTCGTTATATACTAGAACTAGACGATATCAAGGAATCAGGGGGAATCACGTTTGAATCATGTATCGATTGAATGCGACCTCGAGTCGTTGAAATATCACGAACAAATCGTTGGCAACATCGCCTTCGTCATCAATTATTATGATTATTTCCCGGGACAAGGCTGGTCCGATTTTGTCGCCATCGTCTTGAGCTGGTGGATTGACAGTTGTCGGGCCCTTATCTTTGCGCCGTTACATGAAACCTATTCATTCTCCTTCATGGACGGACCCATCAAAGTGGTTGCGAGGAAAGTGAACGAGACAGAAGCCAAACTTTTCTACGTGGATTGCGATGCACGTCACGCGCTCATGGGGACGGTATCGATTGAAGAGCTAAGACTGGCCCTCATCAAAGCGACATACCAGCTTCTCAACGCAATCGACCGAAACGGCTGGGAGAACAAGGAGGCCGAGACGTTACGTCACACCGTAAAATCGATTGAACGCCTATAAAAAGCGCCGCCTCTTTTCGAGACGGCGCTTCGTTCCTTATCCGTTCTTCATGCTGAACGAGTCGGCGAGCGTGAACGTGATGTCGTTCACGTCGAGTCCACCGAGCGCGAAATAGAGCTGCAAGTAGTTGTGCTGGTTCAAGAAGAACACTTGCTTCGTCTGCGTCACCCATTCCCCGTCTGTCCCGTTGAACGTGAACGTCGGCCCTGGGATGTTGTTCGCAAACAGCGTCACCGGCATCTGGGCGAGTGCGCCCGCTTCCGATTTTGCCGTGATCGTCACGTCATACGTCCCCGTCTCATCGACCGAGACGGCGAAGACGTGCATGCTCCCTGTCGATGTGTCGGCATCACTCAAGCTGACGGGCTCGCCGCTTTCAAGATGGCGATACGTCACATCGAAGTCGATGGCCTGACCGGCTTCCTCGTCAAGACCGATCACTTCGACCGAGCCGTCGTGGATGCCGAGCGCACGCTCCATCGCCGGCGACGTCAACACGAACCGACAGATGTTCGCCGCGCTCCGGAGCAGTTCTCCGCGTGTGAGCGAGCCGTCGGCGAGTGCCGCCGCCGTATTATCGTCGAACGAGTTCGTGTCCGGACGGTCGACGACCATATACAAGTCGTTTTGTGAGCGCACCATCGCCGCCGTGTTCTGGCGGTTCGCCGGCTCGTCTTCATGATGGTTCACTTTCGCCCACCAGTCGGTCATGACGATGCCGTCAAAGCCCCACTCGTCGCGAAGGACGCGCGTGTTCTGGTCATACAGACCGGCCGTCCAGATGCCGTTGACGGCGCCATACGTCGTCATGATTGAGGTCGCCTTGCCTTCCTTCACCGCCATCTCGAACCCTTTCAAATAAATCTCACGAAGCGCCCGCTCCGAGACGACCGAGTCGATGTCGTGGCGGTGGGCTTCTTGGTTGTTGGCGCTGAAGTGCTTGAGCGTCCCCGTCACCCCGACACGGTGCATCCCGTTCAACTGGGTGACCGCCATCTTGCCGGTCACGTGCGGGTCTTCCGAGAAGTACTCGAAGTTCCGGCCGTTGAGCGGGTTGCGGTGAATGTTCATCCCTGGTCCGAGGAGCGTATCGACCCGGTTCTTCCGCATCTCAAGCCCTGTCATCTCGAACAAGTCTTCCACCAATCGCGTGTTGAACGTCGAGGCGAGCAGCGTCCCGTTCGGAAGCGCGAACGCCTTCGTCCCGATGTCCATGCGGATGCCGGACGGGCCGTCCGCACAACAGGCGGCCGGGATACCGAACGTTTCGAGACGGTCCGACACTCCGCCGAACGCGGCGGCCGTCCCCGGCGTCACGCGTGGCGAGTTCATGCCTTGACCGCGGACGATGCAGGCGAGGTCCTCATCCGTCAATTGGTCGAGGAACGTCTCGAGGTCTGCCTTCTCGTGATAGACGTCTGAAAGCTTCACGCCTGTGTCACCCGTTTCTTCACGCACGACCGGACGTTCCGCTAGATAACGTGCCTCGACGTCGACGCTGCGAAGCGGTGTCGCCTCATAGCCGACCGTCAAGCCATACTCGGTCGCACGCGGTTTGATGCGCTCGAACGATGTGACCGGGGCCATGTTCTCGCTGAGCGTCTCGACGACCTCGAGCGCCTCGACCGCATAGTCGTAGCACGCCTCGGCCGAACGGACGTCCGTCCCGACATATAAGCGATACATGCCGGCCTCTAACACGAAGCTTGATTCGTGACCGGTCGCACCATTGTCGTCATAGCTCGCGAAATCTGTGATGGGAACGCTCAGCGTGAGCGTCTCCCGCTCACCCGGTGCCAAGCGATTTGTCTTGTCGAAGGCGACGAGCGCACGAGCCGGGTTGCCGAGCACGCCTTGCGGCTTCTCGACATACAGCTGCACGACTTCTTTCCCGGCGACGTCTCCCGTGTTCACGACGTCGATCGTCACCGTGATCACCCCGTCCGCTTCATCTGAGGATACGACGTCCGTCGAAAACGTCGTATACGACAACCCGAACCCGAACGGATAGAGCACATCGTCTTTCGCGAACGTCTCAAAGTAGCGATAGCCGACGTAGATGTCTTCTTGATAAATGCCTTTGTCGGCGTGCCCGAAGTTTTTCGTCGACGGATAGTCGTCAATCGATTTCGCGATCGTGTCGGTCAACTTACCGGACGGGCTGACCGTTCCCGTCAGTACATCGACGAGCCCGGTGCCACCTTCAAGACCCCCTTGCCAGGCGTAGAGGATCGCGCTCGGTTCGTTCGCCCAACGCATATCGATGATGTTGCCGACGTTCAAGACGACGGCCGTCTTCGAGAACGTCCGCGAGACCTTTTCAATCAACTCGAGCTCGATGTCGGTCAACAAGTAGCTGCCCGGGTCGGCCGTGTTGTCACGGTCTTCCCCAGCCGTGCGCCCGATGAAGACGAGCGCGACGTCTGATGCGGCAGCCGCTCGCTCAACGAGTTCATCTGTCACCGCCATCTCCGGCTGTGACCACGGTTCGCCGGCCCAGCCGACACCTTGGTCGAACGGGTTCTCCTCGACCCACGCCTCGTACGTTTCGAGGAGCGACTCGTTGACGTCAATCCCTTCTGTCGCTTGAAGCGCCTCGAGCGGGCTCGTCACGTGGGAGACGTTGACCATCCCGCCAGAGCCGGTGCCGCTCTTGTAGTAGTTGAATTGACTGCGGCCAAAGACGGAAACGGTCGTTCCGGCTTTTAGCGGGAGCGTCGCCTGCTCGTTCTTTAGGAGGACCGCCCCTTCTGAAACGGCTGTTCGTGCCAGTTGTTTATATGTATCCCAGTTCAATGTATATGTCTTCATCTTGTCATCTCCTTTAATCCATTTGCGATTTCAATCATGCAATCTTCTGCTTGGGGATAGTCACCGAGTTTGTCCATGAACGCGTGATCCATCCCCCGGTATTGAATCAATCTCGTCTTCACCCCGTCACGCGCCAACTTCCGCGCGTACGCCTCACCTTCGAGCCGTAAATAGTCGTACTCGGCCGTGATGATTAACGCCGGCGGCAAGCCTGTGACGTCTTCTGCGAAGAGCGGGGAGACGAGCGGGTCGGTTAGCTCGGCCTTGCCTTGTAGATAGATTTGGTTCAACAGATTTTCTAAATCTCCGAGTGCCATCACGACGCCACGGATCAAGTCGTGATGATGCTTGATTTCATAGCGGTCGAGCGTCCATTCGTAATCTTCTGTCGGAATCGACCCTAAATTGACGACCGGATAAACGAGCGCTTGGAAGGTGATCCAGTTCGTCCCTTGCGCCCGGTCCATGAGACAACACGCCGTCGCCAAGTTCCCACCGGCACTGTCACCGGCGACCGCGATTTGATGGCAATCGACGTTTAACTTTTCTGCCTGCAGATACACCCATTCGACGGCGGCGAAGCAGTCGTCTAGCCCCGCTGGGAACGGATGCTCCGGCGCGAGCCGATAATCGACCGAGACGACGAGAGCGTTCGCCTTCTCGGCGAGCCGTTTACACGGGTTCTCGACCGTATCGAGCGTGCCGCCGAAGAAGCCGCCACCGTGGAAAAAGAGGATCGCCGGTAACGTCTCGGTCGTGTCCGGGCGATACATCCGGGCCGGAATATCCCCGTCTCCACTTGGAATGTTGACTGTCTCCGTCGTGATGACGGTCTTGGTGACGTCCCGGTTCGGCCAGCCCATGTTCGCCCGGGCACTCGCCAAATCGAAAATCTCGGGTCCGTCAGACGGCACAAAGGCGCGCATCGTGGCGAGCACCCTCGGGTCGAGATCACCCGGGACGTCCGAATCCGGGATCGGTTTTGTGATCGTCTCGACACCGTCAATCGTCTGGGCCTGACGTGCGGTTTTGAGTCGCTCGACTAACCGTTCATACACTTCAACATCGTTCGACATATCAAGTTGCCCCTTCCAGTTCAAAATTAGGAATATAGTTAAACGATGATTCAATCATGCACAAGAAGAAATTGACAATTGCGTTTCTTTTCCCTACCATTTCTACTAATACCCAAATGGAGAGGGATGGATGGAATGACTGATATACAGTATGACGTCGCCGTGATTGGGGCTGGGACGATGGGGATGGCGGCTGCCTCGTTTTTGACAGCACGAGGTGCGCAGACGCTCGTCATCGATGCCTTCGACCCGCCCCACGACAAAGGGAGTCATCATGGTGATACGCGAATGATTCGCCACGCTTACGGAGAAGGACGGCAATATGTCGCGCTCGTCAAACGGGCCCAAACGTTGTGGGAAGAACTCGATCGCGAGGCGGCCTATCCGGTTTTCCAAAAGACAGGTGTCCTCGGCCTAGGTCCAGCCGATTCTGTATTCTTGAACGAGATGATGGCCTCGGCCGATGAACATAACTTGTCGCTTAAACGTCTTTCGTCTACGGACGTCATGAACCGGTGGCCCGGTCTATCGATTCCCGACGACTATATCGGCTGTTTCGAGACGGAGTCGGGCCTGCTCTATAGCGAGAATGCGATTCGGGCGTATCGCGAGCGTGCTGTTCGAAACGGTGCCACCCTTGCCATGAACACGCCGGTCGTCTCCATCACACCGACAGCCGTCGGCATCACAATTGCGACACGGAACGAGACGTTCCACGCGAAGAAAGTGATCGTGACGGTCGGGGCTTGGGCGAAACAGCTCCTTCCTGATCTCTCACTCCCGCTGCAACCGACAAGAAAAGTCGTCGGTTGGTTCGATGCCGATGAAACGTTGTTCAGCGACATGGCGTTCCCTTCTTTCTTTATCGAGGACGACGAACGCATGTTTTACGGCTTCCCGAGCCTAGATGGTTCCGGCTTAAAAGTCGGCCGTACCGATGGCGGACAACCGATTGACCCGGGGCTTCACACGCAAGACTTTGGCCGCTATGACGCGGACGAAGGTGACTTGCGACGATTCCTATCCGCCTATATGCCGGCGGCGAACGGTCCGTTGAAACAAGGGAAGACGTGTCTTTATACGATGTCGAGCGACCATGACTTCATCATCGACTTTCATCCCGAGCACGACTCGATTCTCTTCGCATGCGGCTTCTCCGGTCATGGGTTCAAGTTTGGTAGCGTCATGGGTGAAGTGTTGAGTGAACTCACGTTAGACGGTGAGACACCGTTCGATTTATCACGCTTCTGCTTGGCCCGTTTTCAGGCATGAACGATGAACTGCCTCGTTTCGTGTATAATGAGGCGTAATCCAAATCGCTAATGAAAATTTCGAATACAGAAGTTTCTTACATGAAAACGAGGTAAACACATGAATCAACCACAATTTGCAGACTACCGCTTAAGCGAAGAAATTCAACGCGCACTCGGTATTATGAAGTATGTCGCCCCGACCGAGGTCCAACAAAAAGTCATCCCGCTTGCACTCGAGCGTCAAGATCTCGTCGTCAAAGCGCAGACCGGGAGCGGAAAGACAGCCGCCTTCGGGATCCCAGTCACGGAACTGATCGATTGGGCCGAGAACAAGCCGCAAGTCTTGATTCTCACGCCGACGCGCGAACTCGCCGTCCAAGTCCGGGAAGACATGACGAACATCGGCCGTTTCAAGCGCATCAAAGCGGCAGCGGTCTACGGGAAAGAACCGTTCTCGAAGCAACGCGAAGAATTGAAACAAAAAACGCACATCGTCGTCGGAACACCGGGACGCGTCATGGACCATATCGAGCGTGAGACGCTCGCTTTAGACAAAATTGAATACTTGATTATCGATGAGGCGGACGAGATGTTGAACCGCGGCTTCCTCGCCGACGTCGAAGCGATTCTTGATCAGTTGCCGACAGATCGCGTGACGATGGTCTTCTCGGCCACGTTCCCGAACGACATCGAGCGTCTTTGCCAAAAGCATATGAAGGAGCCTGTCCGTGTCGCGATCGAATCCGCCGGTGTCACTGCGTCAACGATTGAACACCGTTTGATTGAAGTCCGCCGTGAAGAGAAATTAGCGGTCTTAAAAGACGTCACCGTCGTCGAGAACCCAGACAGCTGTCTCATCTTCTGCCGGACGAAAGAACATGTCGACACGGTGTACAGCGAACTCGACCAAGCCGGATACTCGTGTGAGCGACTCCACGGCGGACTCGAGCAAGAAGACCGCTTCGCCGTCATGAATGGCTTCAAAATGGGGAACTTCCGCTATCTCGTCGCGACCGATGTCGCCGCTCGCGGGATCGACGTCGACAATGTCGCGCTCGTCATCAACTATGACGTGCCGATGGAAAAAGAGAGCTACGTGCACCGGACGGGACGAACGGGACGCGCCGGGAAGCAAGGAAAAGCGATCACGCTCGCCACACCGTATGAAGGCAAGTTCGTCCACGCCATCGAGTCGTACATCAAGTTCAAGATCGAAGAGATGGACACACCGACCGAGACAGAAGTCGCACGCAACCAAGCCGCATTCGAAGAGAAGTTGAGCGGGCGCCGCGTCGTACGCAACAACAAGACTGCGCGTATCAACCAAGACATCATGAAGCTTCACTTCAGCGGCGGGAAAAAGAAAAAGCTTCGCGCCGTCGACTTCGTCGGGACGATTGCAAAAATCCCAGGCGTCACAGCTGATGACATCGGCATCATCACGATCACCGATCAGATGACGTACGTCGACATCTTGAACGGCAAAGGGTCGCTCGTTCTAGAAGCGATGGAGACGACACCGATTAAAGGGAAGAAGTTAAAAGTAAGCAAAGCCCGGAAATAAACCCTGCCTTGGAGGACATGTTCCTCTAGGGCTTTTTTATTGTCATCCATATAATCGAAAGCGCTTTCGATAAGGTGTAAAAAAATAAGAGTGATCGAGAGAACGCTTTCAAGAGCATCATACCGATATTGATATTTAAATTCAACCGTCCTTACGAGATTGTCATAAAAAAGCCCAGGAGGAAATCGCCTGGGCTCGCTTCATAGAAACAATATCTGCCTCTCTGTGAATCTCAAATCAGTCAAGCAACTCTTCTGAGATCAACTTGAACCCTTCAATCTCCGTATCGTCCTCCACTTCAATCAACAAGCACGGTCGGCCCTTATAGTTCACTTGTTTCACGTATTTCAAGTCTTGCGGACTGATCGCGATATTGGCGACTTTCGTGTTGATTTTAATCGATTTCGACGTATATTTTGGGATGACGCTACTCGCTTTCATCTCGTATTGACGGTCGTCGACGACTTGTTGAAACGCCGCTTCGACCTTCTCCGTCGTCACGTCCTCGACCCCGCTCGCTTTCAATACGATTTCAACCGTTCGGGCATCCATGACCGGTACCGTCTGGTCCTCTTCCTCCCGTTCGGCCTCGGCGACGATAATTTGGTTAATCTCGTCATACACGGTCGCGAGCGTCGCTAAGTTGACCTCTTCGCCGATGACGGTCTTGACGACTTCTTCGAACATCGCCTTCTCCTCGACGGCCGTCATGATCTCCGTCCCATTCAATACGTTCTCAATGAAACGATAGTCCGGTTGATGCGGCTTTTGCGCCGCATACAAGATATGGTTGACGTCGGCCGCGTTGTCCGTGAAGCTCGGGAACATGAACCCGCCGACCGGCGCGTCGAGCTTGATCACCGGATTGATGAAGATGTTCGACTTGAACTCGCGTTCGATGAAGTCGAAGACGAGCGATTGTTTCGGCAACTCCGTCTGGTTGATGCTGCAGAGGATGAACCGGGACGTCCACACCTCGTCACGCATGTCGATCTCCGTCTCCTCCGAGTGGCGGCGTGTCGGTTTATTGTATTTGAAGCGGATGAACGTGATGACCATGTCCTTCTCGAACGTGGCGTCCTGTACCGTCTTCAAGGCGACCCGTTGCATCAAGGATGCCCAGCCTTCGATATCGTCTGTCTTCAATCCCTCGTAAAGAAGCGTCTGCGTATGGTCACTTTGCCCGGGTTCCGGATGTTGAAACTTCACCTCGAACAGTTTCTCGTCCATCTTCCCGCCGAGTACTTTTTTGAAATTGGTGAGGAACAGCTCTTGATGTTCCTGCTCGAGAAACGGGAACGAGCGCAACTCCTCATGGAAGATCTCATTGCTGTCTTGGCGAATATAAATATTATAAATGTCAGCGATTTTGACCGCCTCGGCATTCAATTTGAAATGTTTGCGGATTGCCGCGATGTCTTTTTGGTTCATGTGTTCCAACTCCTTCGTTCTTCACTACAAGCCGCCTTCATTATACCAATAGTTCGGGCTCACGCGAGGATGTATAGTGCTAAAGCCGGGACGTCTGATGTCATATATTATGTCTCATCTCTTAACTTTTCTAATCTTTCTATTCATTTTTGTAAATTTCACACTTTCTTCATAACAGCCCATGTATAGTCGATGTGCGTCCACTGATTGGGCGCTTGATTTCGTCGTCATACATATAAGGAGGCTCACCCATGTTGAAGAAAATGCTCACGTCTTTATTCGCTATCGTTCTCGTTTTGACTACGCTTCACTTTAGTACACCGACCGCTTCGGCCTTACCACCGAACATTCCGTCGAAGGCCGACGCGCTCACGAAACTGAACGCATTGACGGTCCAAGCGGAAGGTGCGATGACCGGCTACAGCCGTGACTTGTTCCCTCATTGGAGCAGTCAAGGGAACGGCTGTAACACTCGTCACGTCGTGTTGAAGCGAGATGCAGATTCAGTCGTTGACGCTTGCCCTGTGACGACCGGAAGATGGTACAGTTATTATGACGGTCTCGTCTTCACGTCACCGTCTGACATCGACATCGACCACGTCGTCCCACTCGCGGAAGCATGGCGCTCAGGTGCGAGCAACTGGACATCGACGAAGCGTCAAAGCTTCGCCAACGATTTAAACGGACCCCAGTTGATTGCCGTATCCGCTACGTCAAACCGTTCAAAAGGGGACCAAGACCCGTCGACATGGCAACCGCCACGTGCCGGTGCGCGTTGTGCGTATGCGAAGATGTGGGTTGAGACGAAGAGCCGTTGGGGACTCACGCTCCAATCGTCGGAGAAGGCCGCGCTTCAAACAGCCATCAACGCCTGCAGCTATTGATTTAAAAAGGAGGCCATTATGGATCAACAATCGTCTATCTTTAAAGCTTCTCACGGGGTCATGACCGAAGAAGTCGGCGTCATCAGCGGAGAACTCGAACTAAAAACGTCGTGCCATAAAGACGGCACGCTCGAGCTCGCCGTCACGTACGTCGGGGCAGCCGAATGGTACACATTACCCGGGAAAGACTACAAGCTTCACGACGTGCGCGACCACGCCGTCGTCCATCAACTGCTCGTGAACGTGCTCGAGCGGGCGTAACATGAAAAGGAGCCTCGACACCGCATTTTGGTGACGAGACTCCTTTTTTGTGCGGGCTCATTTCATTCTTCTCATAATGGAACGAATGATTAGGAACAGGATGCCAATCATAACCCCTGTCAACAGCAAGCTGGCGCCCCCGACGATGCCGAATGTGAACATAGTGGTCCTCCGTGGTGATGTGATCATCGTTACTTCCCTACGATATCATTTGTCCTACTTCTACATAAGCTAAGTTTATTTTTACATCGTTGTTCAACGCTTGTATTTCTCAAGCAACGCTTGCGGGATGTGACAATAATCGTCCGGACAGCGGGCGAGACGGTCCTGATGCTCCGCTGCGCTCGGAACGTAATTCGTAAGGGGCAACACTTCGACCGCGATTCGCTCCGCATCGCTTCGTCTTTGGATAAATACACGGGCTGCGTCTACATGTTTCGCATCCTCACTATATAAACCGGTCCGATACTTCTCTCCGACGTCCTCCCCTTGTCGGTTAACGCTATACGGGTCAATGATTTCGAACAGGTACCCCATCAACGCTTCAATCGTCACGATTGTCGGATCAAATATCGTTTTGACGCATTCGGCGTACCCGTCGTAATCCCCTTCAAGCGTTATCGTCTTCCCATTCGCCCGTCCGGCCTCCGTCTCGACGACGCCGGGTAACGTCTTGACGAACGCCTGCACACCCCAGAGACAGCCACCGGCAAGATAGATTGTCTGCATCCTATCACCTCTTTAAATATTAGTAAAAATTCCCACTATCATGCATACATACGCTACACTAAAAGAAAAGTCGCGCTCACTCAGGAGGAACTCCTATGAAAAAACTCATCTTGACCACATTTTATACGATGACGCTTTGTTCAGGCATCTATTATATGGCGACAGGCGAATCGTTCGTCACGATAAGTCAGTCCGTCCAACTCGATCAAGCCGCGGTGGAGCACTACTTGGCGACCGAAGTGATGGCGCCGAATTTTGGTGGTGAGGTCTATACGACATATAAGATTCTCGACACGAGTACGACGAAACATGAGATTTACGTCTGGGCACTCATTCAAGAGTATGTGCGAGAAAGTGACCACTTTGAGCCAGGGACCGGCATGTCAGGCCCGCTCGTCCTCTACGTCGACGGTGAGGCAGACTCGTTCACGATTTCAGGACACGAATCACCACGTTCTGGGGATTACTATCCGGATGACGTGCGTCGGATGTTCCCGCTTTATGCCGAACTCTCTGTCCTGCCGCATCCAATCTCGCTCGGCCAAAAATTGCATGATCAAATGGAACAAAAGCTTTCACGTAGCCAACTCGTGAAAGAATGAAAGAAAAATTTTTATGAAACGACTGACCCACGTCCCCCTCATTTCGGCGGCACTTCATCTTGTTTATTTTATCGCCACGTTCGGAATCGGCTTCATCCGGACACTCACGTATGAGCCCGACATCATCGTCTTGCAAGACAACGTCGTCGTCTTACAAGACGCGGTCGTCATCGGGACGACCGGGGCGCCTTTCTTGTTCGTGTACACATTTTTTGGGATCACACTCATCGCTGTACTGCTTCTCACAGGGGCGCGTAACCGAACAAGCCGAAAGGGAAGCCTGCGCTAAGCAAAGCTCCCCTTTTTTGTTTAGCTGACGTGTCGTCCTCGGTCTTCTACGCCCGGTCAGTTTTGTTCACACTCAAGACGGTCACCGTCAATAAAATGATCGCCATGCCGCTCATTTGGATGACGTTGAGTTGTTGACTGAGAATGAAGAATCCGAACAAAGAGGCCGTGACCGGTTCGACCATGGCGACAATCGAAGCCGAGGTCGGGGACGTTCGCTTCAACCTGATTACATATAAAAAGAAAGACAAACCCGCCCCAAAAACCCCCAATAGGATCATCCACCATACGTCTGGTGAAGAGACGACCGAGACAGTGTCTTTCAAGTCTACGAAAAACAACATGATAAACGTGAATGTGAGAAACGCGATCATCAGAATACCTTGTGGTTCCCCGTGATCGGAGGCGTATTTAAAGCCAAATATGAACAAGGCATAGGCGAGCCCGGCCCCTAAGCCTGCAGCTAGTCCAAGCGTCGTCACTTGATTTGAGTCGATGCTATATACTTCCGTCAGCAATACGATTCCTACGATCACGAACGCGATCGCGCCGAACTTAAAGAGCGAAGGCTTCTCTAATCGAAATACAAATGAGATGACGAGAACGAAAATAGGCGCCGTGTACATCAACGTAGCGGCCACGGCGACGCTTGATTCGGCGATGCTAATAAAATAGAACACGAAGTTACCGGCTACTCCCATTCCCGCCACGATGGCCCATAAGACCAACAATTTGGTCAACCGCGTCGGTCGAAACAAGAACCAGACGAGGAGACAGACCAATCCGATCGCACCTCGGTAAAACGATATGATGAGCGGGTCCCACCCTTTGTCCATGAGAAAGCCGCCTAACCCTCCCGCGATGCCCTATAATATCGCAGACAACGCGACCAATCCTAAACCTGAATTGCGCATAGTCAGTCCCTCCACATCCGTCATTCGACTCTGTGCAGGTAACTATACCTCTAACGAAAACCTTTATAACTCGACTTAAGTAGATTGCGGCCTACAAATCTTATTTATGATACGGTTCATTCCGATTGATTCGGTACGCCCGATAAATCTGCTCGCACAACACGAGTTTCATCACTTGGTGCGGGAACGTCATCTTCGAGAATGAGATCGTATCGTTCGCGCGTTTCATAACGTCCTCGGATAAGCCGAGCGAGCCACCGATCACGAAGGCGATTTTACTTTTCCCATACGTAGCGAGTTGATCGAGCTCACGGGCGAACTCTTCACTCGTCCGTTGTTTGGCGTTGATGGCGAGTGCGATGACGTGCGTATCCGGACTGATTTTGGCCAAAATTCGCTCGCCTTCTTTTTGTTTTACTAGTATCATATCCGCGTCACTTAAATGCTCAGGCGCTTTCTCGTCTGCGACCTCGATTTCCTGCACTTTTGCATAGGCAGACAGCCGTTTCGTATACTCGGCAATTCCTAGTTTCAAATACTTCTCTTTTAGTTTGCCGACCGTGATAATTGAAATATTCATCCAATTCTTCCTTTTTCCACAGTTTTTTCGGAGTTATCCATAGGGTTATCCACAGAGTTATCCACAAATCCACATGTTGATAATCATTTTTTGCTTGACACAACATATGTTGCATCGGCATCACAGAACGCACACGTCACTTGTCCACTTGTGGATAGCTCTTCGAGCACCGGGTATTCCCCCGTCTCATCGACGATGATGTCTAAAGCGATTTCAACATGTTCCTTGCATACTTTTTTTTCCACAGGTTTTCCTCCTTAAAAAAGAAGCGTCGCCGCTTCTTTATCTCGCTTCTGTTAGCGTTGCCTCGGTCTCGTTCCGCTCACCGCGCCGCGTATATTCGATCGTGACCGTATCCCCGACCGTCGCGTCGCGGTAGAGCGCGTCCCGTAAGTCGACGTACCGTTTAATCTCCCGGTCGCCAATCTTCACGATGACGTCCCCGACTTGAAGCCCCGCCTGTTCGGCCGGACTGCCGGGTGTGATCTCTTCGACGAAGACCCCGTCCTCATTGTCAAAACTGATGCCATACTCTTCCCGGACGTTGCCCGGGACCGCGATGACCTCTTGAATCGTGACGCCGAGCTGGGCCCGCGTCACGCGCCCGTCCCGTTCTAGCATATCGATGACGGGGAGCGCCACGTTGACGGGAATCGAGAACCCGACCCCTTCGACGCTCGCCTCCGCGATCTTCATCGAGTTGATGCCGACGAGTTCGCCTCGGATGTTGATGAGCGCCCCGCCGGAGTTGCCCGGGTTGATTGCCGCATCGGTCTGGATGACCTCGGCGTTGTAATCCATGAGCCCGTCACTATTCGTGTCGACCGGCACGGTGCGTTCGACACCACTGACGATACCACGGGTGACCGAGTTTGAAAAGACACCGAGCGGATTGCCGATCGCCATGACCGTCTCGCCGGCTTGAAGCGTCGTCGAATCGCCGAGGACGATCGGTGTCGCCTCGATGTTGTCCGGTAACTCCACGGCCGCGACGGCCAAGTCGTTCAGCGGATCTTCGCCGAGGACGGTCGCCGTGGCGACTTGTCCGTCCGAGAAGGCGATGCTAATCTCATCGGCCTGTTCGATGACGTGGAAGTTCGTGACGATATAGGCCGTGTCGTCCTCGACTTTATAGATGACGCCGGAGCCTGCGCCCGCCTCCCACTGCGAGTTCGATGTAAAGGCGCGCTGGATGTTCGTGATGCTGACGACGGACGTCTTCGCCCCGGTCACGGCCGTCGTGATATCCGACTCGGTGAACGTGACGGCCTGTTCGGTCCGAATCAACTCGTTCGTCATAAAACGAGAGGTCGGCGAATCCCAGAGCATCATCGCCAAAAAGAACAAAGCCGCTCCTAAGAATCCGCCAACCCCTCCGAGTAACAACGGTTTTATATTCGTTCGCGGCTTGTGGCGCACGCGTTCCTCACTTTTCGGACGCCAGTCGCTGCGAGATGGGTAAGTCGATTGATTGTTCATCGTGTCTGCTTCGTGCGGTAAAGGTTCGACGTCTTGAGGTTCATACTCATGGTGTCTCTCTTCATTCACGACGCGTCCCCCCTTTAAGACAGTGTGTTATCTGTCTTTTCCCAACTTCGCTTATAAAGAAACGAGGGAAGTCGGAACGGTTGGGTCGGTATCGCACAATTTGATGCGACCGAGGTCGACATCGCGCATGCCGAGCGTCTGAGAGACGCTCATCTGGGCGAGTTCTTTCATGTTGTTGTCTTTACTGAGGTGAGCCAAGTAGATGCGTTTCGTCCGCTCGCCGATGACCTCGCTCATGGCGATGGCCGCGTCCTCGTTCGAGACGTGGCCGTAATCACCGAGGATTCGCCGTTTGACGCTCCACGGATAACGTCCCATCTGTAGCATCGACACGTCATGGTTCGACTCGAAGATGAAGTCGTCCGCACCGCGGATGACACCTTTCATCCGGTCCGACACGTAGCCGGTGTCCGTGATGTGGGCGAGCCGCTTGCCGTCGTGGGCGAACTGATAGAACATCGGATCGGCCGCGTCATGGCTGACGTTGAACGACTCGATCTCGATGTCTCCGAACTGTTTGATGTCCCCGACCTCGAAATGAAACTTGAGCGCCGGGTCAATCTTCCCGATGTTCGCTTCCATCGCGTCCCACGTCTTCGCGTTCGCGTAAATCGGCAAGTTGAACTTACGGGCCAAAATACCGACCCCTTTTATATGGTCGGAGTGCTCATGGGTGACGAGCAGTGCGTCGATGCCTTCGAACGACCGACCAATCTGATGGATGCGCTCTTGCATCGCCTTCCCGGTCAATCCGGCATCGACGAGCAGCTTCGCCCGTTCCGTCTCAATGTAGAGCGCGTTACCGGTCGAACCGCTCGCAAGTACACTATAGCGTAAAGTCACGCCATCACTCCTTTCTTTCATTCTTCCGTTAAAAACTCGACTCGCTCGACCGTCCCGTCAATCGCGTTGACGAAGTAGACGTTCTCGTCAATCGCAATCGACCAGAGCGGTGGCATGATAATCAAACTGCCCGAGCTGTCGAGCGGGAGGCTGTAAAAGCCTGTATTGATGGCCCGCATCTCTTGGTTCGGCTGGAAATACTTCCTGGCCGCGAGTTGCGAGATGGCCTCGCTCGCCGTCAAGACGAGATCGTCTTGCGACTTCGACGACAAGTTCGTCAAATGACGTTGTTTGTAGTCGGTCACTTCGTATGCTTCGTTCAATTGGAGCAATAACAGCGACGGACCGATATATTTCTCTGTATCGGCCTCGATTTCAGGGTTTGAGAAAATCTTGTTGTTCTCATACGTCTGCACGAAAGCGACTTGACGCGTCTCGGCGTCATATCGCCAGTACGCATATTCGGAACCGAACGGGACGTACTCGGCGACGAACGTCGCCGCGGTCGTCCGCAAATCGTTTTGATCGAGCGGGACGGGCTGTTTGAGCTCGACTTCGAGTTGCATGTTGTCGAGTGTCGTCGCGAGCTGGGCTTCCCGATTCTGCGTGATCATCGAGGCCGACATCTGTTCCGACGATCCCGTCAAATAGCCGATGTCCCGACCCATCCGTGGCAACTTCGACGCATCGACGTTGCGTTGGTCCAAGATTTGCGCGATGGACGTATTGTCGTTCGTCACGACCTCTGTCGCCCACGTTTCCGTCAAGAGCTGGAACAACAGGTAGATGTTCAGCGCGAGGAAGGCGAAGAGGAGAATCGTTTTCGCTTTACTCCAATCCACGGTACATCATCCTTTCTGTCCAGTCTCCCGGTTTATCATAAGGAATCCAACGACCCGCCTCACGGACGAACCAGTTCGGCGAGAACGTGACGTAACGGCTCGTATCCTCATTGTATTCAATCTCATACCCGAGGCGAATCTCCGTGACGTTCTCGAACCGTCCCGTGTTGACGAGCATGTCAATCACGTCTTGGCCGTCCGCGAGTTTCGTCGTTCCGACCGAGATCATCCGATCGATTTCAAGGTGATGCCGGGTGATGGAACGGACTTGTGCCCCGTCATTCTCGACGCGAAGCGTCGATAAGTCGACCGCGTCGTTATTGATGAACGCTTCCCGTTGACTAAACACAGGGTACCCGTTCACGTGAAACCGGAAGACGGTCGTCTCGAAGCCTTTATTCGCCGGTGTAATCGCATCGAACCGAAGGGACAACCCTTGACCTTCAGACGTCTCGTCGACCCAACCCCCATGGAAGTTGACGAATTCGACGATTGTGTCGAGCCCGATAGCGGATTCACGCTCGGTGCTGTTACGCGACAAGTTCCGGTAGCGGCTCGCGTTCAGTTTCGCGTCGTACTCGGCGACGCTAATCCCGTTCGTGAGGGCCCCGACTGAACTGGCCGGGTCAACTTCTTGTACGTTCGGATCTCCCGGGAAGAACGTGTCCCGCATCCAATCGAGGCGGGCCGCGATTTGAATTTGTGAGACGTCATACGCAAACAGTTCGTTCATCTCAGGCCCGACGACCGGGATATAGTTCACCCGGTCATCCGTATACGTGACGCGTTGCATCGCGCGGCTCGAGTCTTTCAAAAACAAGCTGTTGACGTCGCTGTTGCCGACTTTGGTCAAACGCCCTTCCCAAATCGACTGGTCGCTCATGATCGCCCGAATCTTCCACACGTCACTGTCTACGAACAAAAGGACGCGCTGCGGCACTTTTCCGGACAGGCTGTACGAGCCCGGCACGATATAGCTGAGCGTATCCGCGTAATACGGTTCCGGCAACACGAGTTCGAGCGCCTCGTTAATATCCGTGTACAAACTTGGCACGTTTTTCGCGGCGAGCGGCTTGAACTCGTTCGCTTCGAACGTGTCGCGGATGACCCGGGCGATCTGTTTCGGCGTATTCTTCGTCGCAAAGACGGCGTTATTCTCATGGACGACCGTTTGCGCTGGGATAATCACTTGACTCGCCCGACGTTGGAGCGACGTGTCGACCGTCGCGACTTGCGTCTCCGACTGGACCGACTGGTATTTCGGATGATAATCCCACAGGATGATCGTTTGGACGATGGACGTGACGATCAAGGTGAGCAAGACGAGCGATTTCACTAGTTCTGGCTTTCCCCAAAAACGTTTGCGTTCCATCAGTCATTCACCTCCACAATCGTGTCGAACGGGATGGTGAAGTAAATCGTCGTCCCGCGGCCGAACTCACTTTCCGCCCAAATGTCCCCACCGTGCGCCGAGACGACTTCTTTGGCGATCGACAGACCGAGCCCGGTCCCCCCGATGTTACGGGCCCGTGCCTTATCGACACGGTAGAACCGCTCAAAGATTTTCTTCAAGTTCGATTTTGGGATGCCGACGCCTTCGTCTTTAATCCCGACGACGAGCCGTTTCGCCCGAAGCATCGTACGGAACGTGATCGTCCCGCCTTCTGGAGAGAACTTGATCGCGTTCGTGATGATGTTGTCAATCACTTGCGTCATCTTGTCTTGATCGGCGTGCACGTACACACGGCGCTTCATGAGCTTCCGACGAAACTCAATCGTCTCCCCTTTCGTCATCTCGTGACGGTCGATGATGTCGTTGAAGAACTGGATGAAGTCGAACTTCACTTTTTGCATCTTATACTCTTTACTGTCCATTTTCGAGAGCTGCAACAAGTCGTTGACGAGGCGAATCATTCGCTCCGTCTCGTTTTGCGTCGTCTCGAGGAACCGTGGTGCGAGCTCATCGTCTTTATACGCGCCTTCGGCGAGTACTTCGAGATAGCTGCGCATCGTCGTCAATGGCGTCCGAAGCTCATGGCTCACGTTCGCGACGAACTCACGACGGTCCTGCTCGACTTGCTCCTGTTCGGTCACGTCGTGCAAGACGACGATGAGACCGGTGATGGGACCGCTATGCTTTTGAATCGGCGAGAAGTAGGCGCGTACAAGGAACAGCTCATCGTCCGTACTGAGGTCGATCAGTTTCGGCGGCATCGTCCCATCTTCCGGGATGACGATCTCGTCGTCAAACTCGAGCAAGCTCTGAAGGTTCGCCCCCATCGCCTCCTCTTCGTCGACACCGATCATGTCGCGGGCCTGGTCGTTCATGAGAATGACACGGAGCGAACGATCGGTCGCGACGACCCCGTCCGACATGTTCTCGAGTACGCTCGTCAAACGACGGCGTTCGGCCTCGGTCGTGGCGTTCGCTTCCATCAATTCATCGGTCAATTCGTTGAACGCGTAAGCGAGCTGTCCGACCTCGTCGTCAGAGTACACTTTAACCTTTCGGGAGAAGTTCCCTTTTCGCATCTCGACGGCTTGACGACGCATATCCGCAATCGGCCGCGTAATCGTCCGTGACAGCAAGATGCCAAGAATCGAGGTGATGATGAGGGCGATGAGCGTCCCGGTCGCAAGGATTCGGGTCACCTGCTCCATCTGGTTATAGATGGACTGCATCGATGCCTCGATGTAAATCATGCCGGTCGTCGTGCCGTCGACTTCCGATTTGACCGGAACGGCGACGACGCGCATCCGTTCGTTCGAGTCCTCGTAAACGACCGTCTCTTGGGCGCCGCTCGTCGCGAACGATTTTTGGATAAACGTGCTCGCCGTCCGTTGCCCGACGAGACTTTGATTGTTCGGGTTCGACGTCGCCCGGACGACACTGTTCGTGTCGATGATTTGGACTTCGCGAATGTCGTCAGCTAGCGTCGTGCTCTCCGTAAATTCAGACAGCAGTTGATCCAGTACCTGGTTCAACTGCTGATCGGAGGTCGAGTCGCCGCCGTTCGATGCCACCCCTTGGCTGACGTTATAGCTCAGAAGGTTGGCCCGATCGACGAGCGATTGCGAGAAGTTGTTGATGTATTGCCGTTCAAGGGAACGTACGAAGTACACCCCGATGACTTGCATCGCAACAAGGATGAGCAGCGCATAGATGACGACGAGCTTCCACTGGATAGATTTAAAGAAGTTCGTCCGTTTCATCGTTTAGTCTTCTTCTCCTGCTTTTAAATAGTAGCCGACCCCACGACGCGTGATGATATACGTCGGCGTCGACGGGTTGTCTTCGACTTTCTCACGAAGACGGCGCACCGTCACGTCGACCGTCCGGACGTCACCGAAGTAATCGTAACCCCATACAGTCTGGAGCAAATGCTCACGCGTCATCACTTGCCCGATGTTTTGGGCGAGGTAATGGATGAGCTCGAACTCACGATGTGTCAGTTCAATCTTCTCTTCCCGCTTCGTCACCATGTACGAATCGGGGTGAATCGTCAAATCTCCGATGACGATATCATTTTCATTGGCACCTTTCGTCTCCGGCGCCGGTGCCGTCGCATGACGGCGCATGTTCGCCTTGACGCGTGCCAACAGCTCGCGTGAGCTGAACGGTTTCGTGACGTAATCGTCAGCACCGAGTTCGAGACCGAGTACTTTGTCGATTTCTGAATCTTTCGCCGTCAACATGATGATCGGCATGTCGTATTTCTTCCGGACTTCCCGGCAGACTTCCATCCCGTCTTTGAGCGGAAGCATGATGTCGAGTAAAATCAAGTCTGGCTTGACCTCTTCGACTTTCACGAGCGCCTCTTCCCCGTCGTATGCGACGTGGACTTGGTACCCTTCTTTTTCAAGTTTGAATTTCAATATATCAGCGATTGGTTGTTCGTCATCTACCACTAAAATCGTACGATCCATTCAGTGAGTCCTCCTCTATCATTAAACGTACATGTCTACATTGTAACTCTTTTTCTATAGGTTAGAAAGCATGGGTCATTTCCGTGGAAATGAAAAAGAGAGCCGCGCGGGCTCTCTGTCTTATGCTTCGTAAATGTCACGCAAAATGACCGTCTGCTCACGTGCCGGTCCGACCGAGAACGTCAACAACTCGATGCCCGTCAACGCTTCGATGCGCTTGACGTAGTTCTGTGCGTTCACCGGTAAGTCCTCGAACGCGCGGACGCCTGTAATATCTTCTGTCCAGCCCGGGAGCTCTTCATAGACTGGGACACACTTCTCGAGGACACGGAAGTTTGGCGGGTACTCATCGAGGAGTTTGCCTTCATACTCGTATGCCGTACAAATTTTCAACGTCTCAAGCCCCGTCAACACGTCAATCGAGTTGAGGCAAAGGTCCGTGATCCCGCTGACGCGGCGCGAGTGGCGAACGACGACCGAGTCGAACCAACCGACACGGCGCGGACGTCCCGTCGTCGTGCCGTACTCTTTTCCGACTTCCCGGATCGTGTGGCCAATCTCATCGTCGAGCTCGGTCGGGAACGGGCCGTCACCGACGCGCGACGTGTATGCTTTACATACACCGACGACGTGATGAATCTTCGACGGGCCGATTCCGGCACCGCTCGACACGCCGCCAGACGCCGCGTTCGATGAGGTGACGAACGGGTACGTGCCGTGGTCGATGTCGAGAAGGACGCCTTGCGCGCCTTCGAAGAGCACTTTCTCGTCTTCGTCGAGCGCGTCGTTCAAGACGACCGACGTATCACAGACGTACTTGGCGAACTGTTGGCCATACGCATAATACTCTTCGAACACGTCATCGAACGCGACCGCGTCGACTTCGTACATCTTCACGAACATGCGGTTCTTGATCTCAAGAACGGTCTTGAGCTTCTCGGCGAACACTTCTTTATCGAGCAGGTCGGCGATGCGAATCCCGATGCGCGCCGCTTTGTCCATGTAACAAGGACCAATCCCTTTTAACGTCGTCCCGACTTTCGCGTCGCCTTTCGCATCTTCTTCAAGCTTGTCTTGAAGCTGGTGATACGGCAAGATGACGTGCGCCCGGTTCGAGATACGGAGGTTGTCCGTGCTCACACCTCTCTCATGCAAGTAGGCGAGCTCTTTGACGAGCGATTTCGGGTTGACGACCATCCCGTTCCCGATGACACACGTCTTATCCGAGTAAAAGATCCCCGATGGAATCAAATGAAGTTTGTATTTCGTATCATTGAAGACGATTGTATGACCAGCGTTGTCTCCCCCTTGATAACGCGCGACGACGTCGGCTTGTTTCGACAAGAAATCGGTAATCTTCCCTTTTCCTTCATCGCCCCACTGCGTTCCCACTACGACTACTGATGACATAATGAATCCTCCTTGTAAATAAACGTTCTGTTCAAACCATCCGTAAGTGTACACCTGACACTTCAGAAAGTCAACCTAATACCGAACGATATTTTTATACTGTAATCTTTCGTTCGTTATTGACTTAACTTTCTTCGCTCACTTCTCGAATTCTTGATTTTCCGAAGACGTTTGGGTATAAAGTCGGACAAAAAAAGCGACGCCTCGTCGACGTCGCTTGATTCGTCGCTACATCGGCGGCGCAAAGGCTTGCGTCTCCATGTTGACGAACTTGTTGAATTCTTTTCGGAACGAGAGTTTGACCGTACCGGTCGGACCGTTACGCTGTTTGGCGATGATAATCTCGATCGTGTTCGCATCTTCACTCTCTTTGTCGTAGTAATCGTCACGATACAAGAAGGCGACGATATCGGCATCTTGCTCGATGGCTCCAGATTCCCGGATATCCGACATCATCGGCCGCTTGTCTTGCCGGCTCTCTACACCACGCGAGAGCTGGGACAAGGCGATGACCGGAACTTGAAGCTCACGCGCGATCGCTTTGAGCGTACGTGAGATCTCCGAGACTTCTTGTTGCCGGTTCTCGCCCGGTTTCCCGTTCCCGACGATGAGCTGCAAGTAGTCAATCATGATCATGCCAAGGCCATGTTCTTGCTTCAAGCGGCGGCATTTCGCACGAATCTCGTTGACCCGGAGGCCCGGCGTATCATCGATATAAATCCCTGCTTGAGACAACGATGACATCGCGAGCGAGAGCCGTCCCCAGTCCTCGGCCTCGAGCCGTCCGGTCCGGAGACGCTGGGCATCGATATTGCCTTCCGCACAGAGCATCCGCATAACGAGTTGCTCGGCGCCCATCTCCAAACTGAAGATGGCGACGTTCTCGCCGGTACGGACCGCGACGTTTTGCGAGATGTTGAGCGCGAACGCCGTCTTCCCGACCGAAGGACGAGCCGCAACGATAATCAAATCGTTTCGTTGGAAACCGGCCGTCATCTTATCCAAATCGGTGAACCCGGTCGCAATCCCTGTGATCTCGCCGCTCGACTGGTGTAACTTTTCAATCGTCGAGTAGGCGTCCGATAAGACCGACCCGATCGGGTGGAAACTCGACTGTCCTTTTCGTTGCGACACTTTTAAGATGTTCCGCTCCGCGTCGGATAAGACCGCATCGACTTCGTCTTGGCGCTCATACCCGTCCGAGACGATGTTCGTCGCCGTACGAATGAGCCGGCGGAGCGCCGCCTTTTGGTCGACGACGTTCAAGTAGTAGCCGATGTTGCCGATGGCCGGAACCGCTTCGGCGATTTCGGCCAAATAGTTCAAGCCCCCGATCTCATCGAGAATACCTTGCGCTTGAAGCTCGGAACTGAGTGTGACCAAATCGACGAGTTCACCGCGGTCATTGATTTTCAGCATCGCCTCAAAGATGCGTTGATGGCTGACCCGATAAAAATCGTCCGGGTCGACCCGTTCCGAGGCAGTGATCAGACGGTCCGAGTCAAGGATGACGGCTCCGAGGACGGCTTGCTCCGCCTCTACGCTATGCGGCGGGGTATTCACTTGAATCGCATCACTCATCCGTCATTCCCTCACCTTCACGCTTCTTGGACATGGACGTTCAACGTGGCCGTGACGTCCTGATGCAACTTCACTGGCACTTTTGTGAAACCGAGCGCTTTAATCGGGTGCTCGAGCTCGATTTTACGCTTGTCGAGCTTGTAGCCCATCCCTTTCAACGCCTCGGCGATTTGTTTGCTCGTGACCGAACCGAAGACGCGACCGCCTTCACCTGACTTCGTCTTGACGACGATCGTCTCTTTCTCGATTTTGGCTTTGAGTGCTTGGGCTGCTTTCAACTCTTCTTCAGCCGCTTGCTCGGCCCGGCGCTCTTTCGCCGCGAACGCCTTCAAGTTGCCCGGCGTCGCTTCGACGGCCAAGTTCTTTTTGAAGAGGACATTCTTCGCGTATGCGTCGGCGACGTCTTTCACGTCGCCCGCTTTCCCTTGCCCTTTAACATCTACTTTTAAAATGACTTTCATTCCGTTTCCTCTCCTTCGGTTTCATCTGTCAAATAATGATCAATCGCTTCTTTCAACAGTTTCTTCGCTTGGTCGCGATTGACGTCGAGCTGCGTCGCCGCATTCGTCAAATGACCGCCGCCTTCAAGCATCTCCATGACGACTTGGACGTTGACGTCTCCGAGCGAACGGGCACTGATGCCGGTCCGTCCGTCCGGCAAGACGGCGATGACGAACGACGCTTTGACGCCTTCCATATTGAGCAGTTGGTCGGCCGATTGGGCGATGAGCACTTGATGGTGCGGTTCATCGTCCGGCGCGACGGCAATCGCCATCCCATCTGAGTAAATCTCCGTGCTCTCGAGGATGTGCGACTGTTCGATATACGAATCGAGGTCTTGCCGCATGAAATGTTGAACGAGCACCGTATCCGCCCCTTGAATCCGCAGGAACGACGCGGCGTCAAACGTCCGCGATCCCGTCCGGAGCGTGAACCCTTTCGTGTCGACCATGATGCCCGCAAGGAGGGACGTCGCCTCTAAAATCGACAGTTTGCGCGTGCCGGCCTGATACTCGATCAGTTCCGTCACGAGCTCGCACGTCGACGATGCGTACGGCTCCATATAGACGAGCACCGGGTCTTCGATGAACTCTTCGCCCCGGCGATGATGGTCGATGACGACGACACGCTCGGCCCGGTCAAGAATCTCGCGTGAAATGACGAGCGAAGGCCGGTGCGTATCGACGATGACGAGTAACGTCTGCTCATCGATGAGCGGTTGGGCCTCGAACTCGGTCAAGAAGCGGCTATACAGCTCCTCATCGTTCTCGACCTCATGAACGAGACGCTGGATCCCGACACTCGTCTCGCCGGCCGGAATGACAACATACGCCTCACGTCCGACGAACTCAGCGAGCTTCATGATTCCGATCGAGGCGCCAAGTGAGTCCATATCCGGGTTTTTATGGCCCATAATGAGCACACGGCTCGATTCTTTAATCAAGTCTCGCATCGAGTTCGAGATGACACGGGCTCGGACGCGCGTCCGTTTCTCGGTCGGGTTCGTCTTGCCGCCGAAGAAGCGGACTTTCCCGTTATGCCGTTTGACGACGACTTGGTCGCCGCCACGGCCGAGTGCCAAATCGAGGCTCGATTGTGATAAGTTACCGAGTTCAGTCAATGACGTCTCCCCGCAACCAATCCCAATCGAGAGCGTGAGCGGAATCTTATGTTCTTTCGTCGCTTCCCGGACCTCATCTAAAATCGCGAACCGATTGTTCTCGAGTTCTGAGAGCGTCCGTTCGTTCATGACGAGGAAGAAGCGGTCAGCTGCCGTCCGGCGCATATAGATGTGATACTTTTGCGCCCATTGATTGAGAAGGACGGTCACGCGGCGATTGATTTCGCTGCGAATCTGCTCGTCGACCCCCGTCGACATCTCATCATAGTTGTCTAAATACAAGACACCGATGACAGTCTGGGCTTCTGAGTACTTCTGTTCAATCTCAGCCTCCTCCGTCATGTCGAACAAGTACAGCGTCTGAAATTCTTGATTGTATAACACACGATACACCCGGTCTCCGACTTCGATCGTCGCTTCGTCCTCTTCTTCTTCAATCAACTCGGTGAACGCGGAATGAATCGCATCAAGCGGGATACCAAGTTCCATCTCAAGCTCGAAGATGAGACGGGACTGCTCGTTGAACCAACTGATGCGACGCGCCTCATCGAAGACGAGAATCCCGATCGGCATCCCGGTCAACGCTTCTTTCCCGACGTCTTCAATCCGGTGGGACAACGAGTGAACGTATTGTTCCCATGCTCGGCGTTCCCGACGAATCGTCACTTGCTGATAGATGAAGAAAATCAGCGTGAAAACGAACAGGGTGACCGCTGCCACGATGTTGTAGAACGCCAATCCGAACGCAGCAAGGATCCCGAACACGTAAGGGAGCGCGTGCTTTGATTGGTTCTTCACGGATGTTATTGCTTCACCACTGTGCATGTATGCCTCCTAAAATGAGTGTCAAACACCCATGATGTCGAAATGGTTTCTGCTTTATCATACCATATCCGTCCGTTCGACTTACACTCCGACGATAAACAAAAAACGACTTATCCCGAAGGATAAGTCGTGCGCCAAGATTACTCTGCAACGTATGGAAGCAAAGCCATTTGACGTGAGCGCTTGATAGCGACAGTAAGTGGACGTTGGTATTTCGCTGAAGTACCAGTCACACGACGTGGAAGAATTTTACCACGCTCCGAAACGAAGCGTTTGAGCAATTCTACGTCTTTATAATCGATATGAGTGATGTTGTTCGACGTAAAGAAACATACTTTACGACGACGACGACCTCCTGGACGACGTGCCATGTGAAGACCTCCTTTATAAGTTTAGTTTCGAATCGGCTCGATCAAAATGGTAGATCGTCATCCGATAAGTCGATTTTGCCTCCGCCCGAGAACGGGTCGGCGTCAAAACCTTTGTTTGAGTTCGAGGACTGAGATGAAGTCGAAGAAGCGGCTGCGCCCCATCCTGACCCACTTGACTCACCACCACCGAAGACATCTCCAGCCGGTGCTGTATCACGTTGCCCTGAGGCTCCGCGTGGTTCAAGGAAGCGTACGCTATCGGCTACGACTTCTGCCCGGTAACGACGTTGGCCATCTTGACCTTCGTAACTACTGATTTGAAGGCGACCGTCTACGCCGGCCATGCTGCCTTTTTTCAAATATTGTGCCACGTTCTCTGCCTGTTTGCGCCATACGACACAATCAATGAAGTCCGCCTCGCGCTTCCCATCTTGTCCAGTGAATGGACGATCGCAAGCGAGAGTAAAGCGAGTTACGGCGATGCCGCTCTGCGTGTAACGCATTTCTGGATCGCGTGTCAATCGACCAACTAACACAACTCGGTTAATCATCTCAAAGCTCCCCTTTCGCAATATGAAGCGTCAAGAATCAACGCTCGTCTTTAGTTGTCATTTGACGGACAACGTCATCAGAGATCTTCATGAGACGCTCTGTTTCTTGAATCGCTTTCGGCTCAGCAGTGATGTTAAGAAGAACGTAGTGTCCTTCGCGCATCTTGTTGATTTCGTAAGCGAAACGACGTTTACCCATGTCTGTTGTTTTATCAACAGTACCACCGTTGTCAGTGATGACGTTGTTGAAGCGCTCGATCAAAGCTTTCTTCGCTTCCTCATCAACTGATGGACGGATAATGTAAAGAAGTTCGTATTTACGCATTATCTTTCACCTCCTCTTGGACTAACGGCTCCTACCGGTTGTAGGAGCAAGGAGCAAACAATTGTTTTACTCACGTCATAATATACTATCAAACTTCTCTTCGTTTTACAACACATTTTCGTAAATTGACTTAGACGTTGAAACGGAACGTGACGACGTCGCCATCTTGGAAGACGTACTCTTTTCCTTCTGAGCGAAGTTTCCCTTGCTCTTTCACCGTCGCCATGTTGCCCGCGGCTGAAAGATCTTCAAACGAGACGACTTCGGCACGGATGAATCCGCGTTCGAAGTCCGAGTGGATGACACCCGCACATTGCGGTGCTTTCATACCTTGTTTAAACGTCCACGCGCGCACTTCTTTTTCACCCGCCGTGAAATAAGTCGCGAGTCCGAGCGTAGAGTAGGCAGCACGAATTAATTGGTCGAGACCCGACTCCTCGATGCCGAGGTCTTGCAAGAATTCAAGACGCTCTTCTGGCTCGAGCTCAGAAATCTCTTCTTCGATGCGGGCGCAGATGACAATGACTTTTGCGCCTTCTGTCGCTGCGTGCTCGCGAACTGCTTGTACATACGGATTGTTATCCGAGTCTGCCACTTCGTCTTCGCTTACGTTTGCGACGTAAAGCATCGGCTTCATCGTGAGCAATTGGAAATGCTTGACGATGGCGAGTTGTTCATCTGTCAATTCCGCGACGCGGGCTGGACGCTCTGACTCGAGCACCGCTTGTACGATTTCAAGTGCCTCGAGTTCTTGTGCGGCGCCTTTATCTTTTGACTTCACCATCTTTTGAACGCGCGTGATGCGTTTCTCGACGAGTTCAAGGTCCGCCAAAATCAATTCGAGATTGATGGTCGTGATGTCATCGATTGGCGACACTTTACCGGCGACGTGCGTGATGTTGTCGTCTTCAAAACAACGAACGACTTGGCAAATCGCATCAACTTCACGAATGTTGGCAAGGAACTTGTTTCCAAGCCCTTCTCCTTTTGACGCTCCTTTAACGATTCCGGCGATGTCCGTGAATTCGAACGCGGTCGGTACCGTCTTTTTCGGTTGGACGAGTTCCGTCAACCGATCAAGCCGCGAATCCGGCACTTCCACGACACCGACGTTTGGGTCGATTGTTGCGAACGGATAGTTAGCCGCCTCAACACCTGCTTGCGTAATCGCGTTAAATAATGTCGATTTCCCGACGTTCGGCAATCCGACGATTCCTGCTGTTAATCCCACTTGTATGTCCTCCTCATCCGGGTTTCCCGGGAAATGTTAATCCGTCTGTGGAGTGGGTACATTTAGTACACCACACCGTCACATCCTTCACAATTATAGTTAGTCCGCGATTAAACCGCAACTCAACACATGAACGTATACAAAAACGCCCCTTATTCAGCGGCGTTTTCTTCTTTAAGCACTTTCTTTAATCGTTTATCAAAATCGCGACGCGGCATGAGCACGCTCGCGCCGCAGCCTTGGCATTTGATGCGGATGTCCATCCCGACCCGCGTCACTTGCCAACGGTTCGTCTTGCAGGCGTGCGGCTTCTTCATTTCCACATAATCGTTTAACTCATACGATTTAGCTTGCATCTCCAGGCGCTCCTTTAGTCGAGGTAGTCGGCGACATCATGACGGTGCGTGGGTACGGAATCTCGATGCCACGCTCGTCTAGTCCCGCCTTTAATTCTTTATGCAAAATGCGGCTGGCCGCGAAGTGTTGTGTCGGCGGCACCTCGGCCATGAGCCGATAGACGACTTCAGACGGCCCGAGCGATTGGACGCCGGCGAGTGTGATCGGTTGAATGAACAAGTCGTGATATTTCGCTTCGACCGTCTTCGCGATCTCTTTTAGCGCCGTCTCGACTTTACCCATATCTTCTTCATAGGCGACACCGATATCGACGACGGCGACACTGTTCTCAAGCGAATAGTTCGTCACTTGCATGATTTGACCGTTCGGGATAATCGTCACTTGGCCGTTCAAACCTTTCAGCTTCGTCGTCCGAATCCCGACTTCGATGACCGTTCCATCGACTTGCTGGTTCAAGTTGACGTAGTCCCCGTTCTTATATTGGTTTTCAAAGATGATGAACGCGCCCGTGATGACGTCCTTGACCAAGTTCTGCGCGCCGAACGAGATCGCAAGACCGGCAACCCCGGCCGACGCAATCAAACCGGCGATGTTGACGCCGAACTGGCCGAGCACCGTCAAAATCATGACGAGGCCGAGCACGTAACGAATCGTATTTTGCGCCAGTTTCAATAACGTCTCGTTTTGGCGCTGGGCGACGATGTTGTCTTCATGGATTTTGCGTAACGTGAAGACGCGTTGTACCATCGACGTCAAAATGCGTGATGCGATATAGAGTGCCAAGATGATGAGCGCGACGCCGGCGAGATTGAAACCGAAGCCGATCCACATCTCGGTATCTTGAAAGTAAGCGACGAACCGGTTGACGTTCTCAATCGTCTGATCCGCCACTGATGACAAATCAGTTGGGTCTGTATTTTGTGAAGCCATGTTTTCACCTCGTAAAATCGTATATTCTAACTCATCAAAACATACTTTACGACTTTTCTCAAACGCTACATCCAGACGTTATAAGTTTCAACGTTTTGGGAATGGGATAGTACGGTATCTTTCCGACAAGGCAACTAGACGTTCTGCAGCTCAGAAGAGAGGATGAGATTCATGCCGTTTCGCTTAAAACCACACAAACCCTACTCGTTCTTCATCGAACATACCGAACGGAGCGGTTCACAGCTATTCGCTGACCAGCTGCACGAGCAGTTGGCGAGCGAGGTACATCGTCCCATCGTCCTCGTCTGCATCGGCTCAGATCGTTCGACCGGCGACTCGCTCGGTCCTCTGGTCGGTACGTTTCTCGAAGAAAAGTCGGTTCGTAATTTATACGTCTATGGGACGCTTACGAAGCCTGTCCATGCGTTAAACCTCGTCGAGACGCTTCACGAGATTCAGACCCGCTTTCATCGGCCGCTCATCATCGCCATCGACGCCTGTCTCGGCCGATTGTCGAGCGTCGGGTACGTCTTCTTCTCAGAGGGACCGCTCGCCCCGGGCGCCGGTGTCCAAAAAGAGTTACCTGCCGTCGGTGAATACAACATTAAAGCCGTCGTCAACGTGAGTGGTTTCATGGAGATGATGATTTTACAAAACACACGCCTCCATCTCGTCTATGAGCTCGCCCGTTTCATCACGGAAGGGTTTGCCGAGTTCGATGCACGCATCGATCGGCTCCATCATGAAGAAGCGGCGATCACCCGGCTCCGTCAATCCCGTGACGAATCGAAGTCTTGAGGCGACAGGAGCGTCAACAGATGCTCGAGGTCGTCCTGTGAGAAATATTTCAGTTCGAGGACGCCACCTTTTCGTCGGGGGCGAATCGATACATCCATCTGAAGACGTTCCGCTAGAACCGCTTCGACAGCTTCGACGTCGGCGCTCGAGCGTTTGAGCGTCTTTTTTGCTGTCCGCTCTTTTTGCAAGAAGCGTTCAAGTCGACGTACCGTCCATTGTTCGGCGATGACCCGGCGTGCGATTTGTTCCATCGCTTGTTCGGACTTCATCCCGGTGATGGCACGCGCATGCCCCATCGTCAATTCTCCGACCATGACGGCATGTTGAACGGCGCTCGGCAGACGGAGTAGGCGCAAACTGTTCGTCACGTGGCTCCGGCTCTTGCCGACGCGTTCTGCGAGTTGCTGTTGCGTCAGCCCGAGCGTCTGCATGAGCTGTTCATAGGCGAGCGCCTCTTCAATCGCGTTCAAGTCGGCGCGTTGAATGTTTTCGATGAGGGCGAGTTCCATGACCCGGTCCGAGTCGGCCGTCACAATCAATGCCGGAATTTCTGATTTGCCGGCGAGCTTCGCCGCTTGATAACGTCGTTCTCCGGCGATAATCTCATAAAATCCGCTCGCCTTACGGACGACGATCGGTTGTAACACCCCGTACCGCTCAATCGACTGGCGCAACTCGTCGAGCTGTTGCGGTTCGAATTGCTTCCTCGGTTGGTTCGGGTTCGGGCGGATGAATTTAATCGGTAACCGTTCCATGCTGCTCCTCCTTTTTATTTCGATGATTGAAAAAAGCACGGGCTCACTGTTGTGGCCGTGCTTTCGGGATTCGAATTCGAATCTCGACGAACCCGTCTTCTTCGACTTCTTCTGTTTCCACTTCGATGCCGGTCTTTCCGATCAGTTCGACCGAGTCACGAATCGTATTGATGGCGATTCGTGTGTCACGGGCAAAACTCTTCGTTCGACGCGGCCGTTTTTTCGGCTTGCGCTTCTCTTCCTCAATCGGTGTGAGTAAAAATTCGACGCGTTGCTCCGTCTCTTTGACGTTGTACTCTTGCTCGATAATCTCGATGAGCACTTCTAATTGCAACCGTTCGTCTTTTAACGGCAACAAGGCACGGGCATGCCGCTCGTTGATTTGACGGTCGCGCAAGCAATGTTTGACGTCTTCCGGCAATTTCAACAGACGCAACTTGTTCGCGATGGTCGACTGGCTCTTTCCGAGACTTTTCGCAAGCGCGGCTTGCGTCAACCCGTTCATCGCCAACAGACGCTCGTACGCCTCCGCTTCCTCAATCGGGCTGAGCTGCTCGCGCTGCAAGTTCTCGATCAATGCGAGTGCGGCGGTCGTATCGTCATCCATATCGCGCACGATGGCCGGAATCGATGACCAACCGAGCGATTTGGCCGCACGAAAACGTCGCTCCCCGGCGATGATTTCGTAGCGGTCGAGTTCGACCCGTCTGACGACGATCGGTTGGAGCAGACCGTGCTCTTGAATCGTCACGGCCAGTTCTTCAATTTTAGCCGGCTCGAACACTTTACGCGGTTGATAGCGGTTCGGAAGCAAAAGCGACAACGGGATCTCTTCTACTTGGTCGTGCGGCTTGACTTGCGCCATTTCCGTGACGGCCACTTCTTCTCGATTTCCAAACCACTTGGCAAATGTTTTTTTCAACGTCGGCACCCCTTATGTAAAAAAATAAGCAGACTCCCACCGGAATCTGCTTTTAGTTTCACGTGAAACACTATTACTCAGATTAGTGGCTCTTTCGCCGGTGTACCCGCTTTACGCGGATATTTCCCAGGCGTTTTTCGTAATTTATCTACAATTACGATATTACGCTCACTCATCTCTCCTGGCAATAGGAACTGGTGTGTCGCTTTTACCTTCCCACCGAGTACCGCCAAGGCGTTTTTCGCGTCCACGAGCTCGTCGGAAACTTTCGCCGCTTTGAGCGCTACGAACGTTCCACCGACTTTTGCAAGTGGTAAACAGTACTCGGCGAGCACCGTCATTCGGGCGACGGCACGGGCCGTCACGACATCAAATTGCTCACGAAATTTTTTATTTTTTCCAAATTCCTCGGCCCGTCCGTGATGGAACGCGACGCCTTCAAGTTCCAGCGCGAGCGCGAGCTCGTTCAAAAACGTAATGCGCTTGTTCAAGGAATCGATAATCGTCACATGAAGGTGCGGGTATAGAATTTTGAGCGGCAAGCTCGGGAATCCGGCGCCGGCTCCGACGTCACATACCGTCTCGACGGTCGTGAAGTCAAAATGAAACGCTGCGCTGAGCGAGTCATAAAAATGCTTCAAATAAACTTCTTCTTGATCGGTGATGGCCGTCAAGTTCATCTTCTCGTTCCATTCGACGAGCATCTCGAAATAGCGTTTGAACTGAGCGAGTTGTTTCTCACTCAATTCAAACCCTTCTGCTTGTAACGCCTCAATAAATTGGGATTCGTTCATCGTCTCACTCCACCGTCGCGTATTGTCCTTGCTCGATGTAGACGAGTAAGATCGACACGTCAGCCGGGTTTACCCCGGAAATACGTGACGCTTGCCCAATCGAGAGCGGACGCACTTGTTTCAACTTTTGTTTTGCCTCTGTCGCTAAGCCGCCAATCGCGTCATAGTCGAGGTTTTCAGGGATTCGTTTTTCTTCCATACGCCGCATCTTCTCGACTTGTTCAAGTTGTTTTGAGATATACCCCTCATACTTCACTTGAATCTCGACTTGTTCGGCGACGTCAGCCGGCAATTCGACCGGTGCCGGCACGACGGTCATGAGTGCCGCGTACGTCACTTCCGGTCGCTTCAACAAGATGTTCGCATGTGTCGCTTCTTTCAGCGGGTTCGCCCCGACTGACTCGAGCATCGCGTTCATCTCTTCCGTCGGCTTGACGACGAGCGACTCCAATCGCTTCACTTCTGTCGCAATCGCTTCGCGCTTCTCGTTCAATTGTGTTTTACGCTTTTCTGAAAGCAAGCCGATGTCATGACCGATATCGCTCAAGCGAAGGTCAGCGTTGTCGTGACGCAACAACAACCGATACTCGGCCCGTGACGTCAGGAGACGGTACGGTTCGTTCGTTCCTTTCGTGACGAGGTCGTCAATCAAGACGCCGATATACGCTTGTGAGCGATCCAAGATGACCGGGTCTTTCCCGAGCACCTTACACGCGGCGTTAATACCGGCCATGACGCCTTGTCCGGCCGCTTCCTCATATCCGCTCGTCCCATTAATTTGTCCGGCCGTGAACAGTCCTTCGATCGCCTTCGTCTCGAGTGTCGGCCAAAGCTGAGTCGGGACGACCGCATCGTATTCGATCGCGTAGCCCGGTCGCATCATCTCGGAGTTCTCAAGTCCCGGAATCGTCCGGAGCATTTGATGTTGTACGTCTTCTGGCATACTCGTCGAGAAGCCTTGCACGTAAATCTCTTCCGTGTCACGCCCTTCCGGCTCGAGGAAGATTTGGTGACGTGGTTTATCGTTGAACCGGACGACCTTGTCTTCAATAGATGGACAATAGCGTGGACCGGTCCCTTTGATTGCGCCTGAGTACATCGGTGAACGATGCAAGTTCTCGTCAATCAATTGATGGGTCCGCTCGCTCGTGTACGTGAGCCAGCACGGAATCTGTTCAATCGGGTCGAGGTCTTTTGACGTGTACGAGAACAGCGACGGATTGTCGTCACCCGGCTGAATCTCCGTCTTCGAATAGTCAATCGTCTTCCCGTCGATACGAGGCGGTGTGCCGGTTTTGAAACGGACGAGCTCGATCCCGAGTTCTTCGAGATGCTTCGACAGTTCGACCGATGGCATCTGGTTGTTCGGGCCGCTCTCATACGACAGTTCGCCGATGATGATTTGACCGCGCATGAACGTCCCCGTCGTGACGATGACCGCCTTGGCGCGATATTCCGATCCCGTGTTCGTCACGACACCGGCGATTTTCCCGTCCTCGATGAGGAAGCGTTCGACGAGCGCTTGACGAAGTAATAGGTTCGGTTCGTCTTCAAGCACTTTTTTCATATGATTTTGATATTGGAACTTGTCCGCCTGGGCACGTAGCGCGCGTACCGCCGGACCTTTCGAAGTGTTGAGCATCTTCATTTGAATGTATGTCGCGTCAATCGCTTTCGCCATCTCGCCGCCGAGCGCATCAATTTCGCGGACGACAATCCCTTTCGCCGGTCCGCCAATTGACGGGTTGCAATACATGAACCCGACCATGTCTGGGTTCATCGTCAGCATCGCCGTTTTCGCGCCCATGCGCGCCGACGCAAGTGCCGCCTCGATGCCTGCGTGCCCGGCTCCGATGACGATGACGTCAAACTCGCCTGCCGTGTAAGCCATAGTATTTCCTCCTTCTTATTTACCAAGACAAAACTGTGAAAAGAGTTGGTCAATCAAGCTTTCTTGGACCGTATCTCCATTGATTTCGCCGAGCGTATCCCACGCTCGTCGTAAATCGATTTGTACCATATCGATCGGCATGTTCATGAGGGCGCTACCGAGCGCCTCATTGATTTGCTCAATCGTCTGTTTGATGAGTTGAATGTGTCGTGCGTTCGAGATATACGTCATGTCCTGTGACTCGACCCCTTTAGCGAAGAACAAGTTCGAGATCGCCTTCTCGAGCACATCGATTCCTTCTTCTAGTAACAGCGAGGTGGCGACAATCGGACGCCCTGCCGCTAGTTTCTCTAGCTTAGAAGAATCCATGTTTTGTGGCAAGTCCGTCTTATTGATGATAATGATGGCGTTCATGCCTGAAATCGCTTCGAATAACGCCTCATCTTCCGGTGTCAGTCCTTCGTGCCCGTTCAAGACGAGTAGAATCAAGTCTGCGCCGGCGAGTGCTTGCCGTGACTTCTCAACCCCAATCCGTTCGACGATGTCTTCGGTTTCCCGAATCCCGGCCGTATCGATCAGTTTAAGCGGTACCCCTTTGACGTTGACGTATTCTTCAATCGTATCGCGCGTCGTCCCGGCGATATCCGTCACGATCGCTTTCGTCTCTTGCACAAGCGTGTTCATGAGCGACGACTTTCCGACGTTCGGGCGACCGATGATCGCCGTGGCGAGGCCCTCCCGCAGAATCTTGCCTTGACGGGCCGTCTCAAGCAGTTGCTCGAGAATCCGCTTCACTTCTCCGGCCTTCTCTTCGACGATCGCTTGCGTCATTTCTTCAGCGTCATACTCCGGATAGTCGATATTCACTTCGACGGCCGCGATGGTCTCGAGCAACTGCTGGCGCAATTCACGGACGAGACGGGACAAACGTCCCTCCATCTGAGACATCGCCACGTTCATGGCCCGGTCCGTCTTGGCGCGAATCAAGTCCATAACAGCCTCGGCTTGTGACAAGTCGATGCGGCCGTTTAAAAAGGCGCGTTTCGTGAACTCGCCTGGTTCTGCTAAGCGGACGTTCGGTTGTTCGAGGATCAACTCGAGGACACGATTGACCGCGACAATCCCACCGTGGCAATTGATTTCGACGACGTCTTCTCGTGTGAACGTCTTCGGCGCCCGCATGATGCTGACCATCACTTCGTCCACGACTTCTTCCGTGTCCGGACGCTTCAATTTGCCGTAATGAATCGTATGTGACTCGACTTCCGTCAAGTTTTTTCCAGAAAATACGCGTGCCACCGTCTCGACGGACCGGTCCCCGGACAAGCGGACGATTCCGATTGCCCCTTCACCCATCGGTGTCGAGATTGCTGTAATCGTGTCAAACTCTAGCATCGTTCTCTCCCTCCAAACTCCAAAGCTTCTTCTATCATATGCATAACGAACCTACTATACACGATATTTGACTTGAACGAAAGGGTCGGACATCTCAGGATTTCATTGCATTCCCCCGACTCATTTTCGTACAATAAAGTAATATATTTCCAACGGAGGAGTGGATTTGATGCGACAACAAGTAGCCATCCAAACACTGACGGAGACGTTACGTAAGGATGACGCTGTCGAAGCGATTTTTTTGAAGGGATCGTTCGGCCGCGGTGAAGGGGACGAGCATTCCGACGTCGACTTATACGTCCTCGTCGCTGATGGGGACGTGGCTTCGTTTTTAACGCGACGGCGTGACCATCTCGCCGCGTATCGTCCAATCTTATTAACCGATGAGATTCATATCGTCGCCCCGCAGCTCATCGTCGTGTATGACGATTTCTTACACGTCGATTTGTTCACCGTCACGATCGAAACGTTGAACGATCAGGACGAGGTGACCGTTCTGTACGACCCTGAGGCGCGACTGAAATCGCACCGCTCGAAGCTGACGTTGTCGGACGACGCGCTCTTTAACCATGCGTTTGACGCGGTTTGGTTCTTTTTCCAATATACGAAAGCACGTGACCGTGGCAATGACATCTGGGCGACCGAGATGCTCCGCCAAGGCATGAGTCATTTCGTTTACGCGCTCGCCGCCCATTACGATTCGTCCCGTTCGACGCTCGGCTTGAAGGATGTGGCGGCTCGTGGCCTCATCCCGCTCCGTGATTGGTACGAACGGTTAACCCCGTCGCAGCATGCTTCCGCTGCCGCGGAATACGTCCGTCGCCTTGAATCAGAGGAGACGTTCTTGACTTCCATCGTGGGCTTCGAGCGAATCGAGACGTTTTATCGACAGTTGCTACATCGTGAAAAGAGCCGCCTCGCGTGAGGCGGCTCTTTATACGACTTGGCGTCTCGATCGGCGCAGCGTGAAATACAAGACGAGCTCCATCATCCCTACGGCAATCAAGAAGCCGCCGAACAATTGGAACAAGACGAGCAGGCTACTGAACGGGTTCGTCAATAGGAGAAGTCCGATCCCGATCCATAATATACTCGTCACTAGAAAGTACATCCACCGGTTCGCCATCACACGACGATAGCCAAACGCCTGAACGAGTCGGATGATGCCTCCGAACAAAAACAGTAAACCGATAAAGATTGGGAGTAGGCTCGCGAGCACTTCTGCGAAAAAGAAGACGATGAGCGCCATCACCAAATAAATGATGCCCATAAAAAAGGATGGAGGCAAGCCGTCGCGACGATGGCGCATCCCTTGCACGATGGCCCAAAGTCCGAGAATAGCAAAATAGCCAGCTACCAAATAGACGATGATGTCAAAGAAGAAACGCGGATTCCATAAAATGAATAGGCCGACGAGCACATAAACCGCTGCCTGGACGAGCGTCGAACGCTCCAACCGCTTAATTAACGTCTCCATAGGAAAGACTCCTTTCTTCAGCTATCAACACCCTTTCTCTCTTCTATTCCCGCCTTTGCTCAAACTTACGTCATAAACAAAAAAGACTGCGAATTCACGATTCGCAGTCTGGCATATTATTTACGTTTTTTCTTTTTGTTCTTCTTTTCTTCTTCCGCGAGGGCGGCACGTTCTGCTTCTTTCGCCGCAATCTTCGCTTCCGCTTGAACCTTCATCTTCTCACGCATCGGGAGCATGATGGCCATCGTCACGATAATCGAGATGATGTAACCAACGACCCAGTACATCGAGAGCGCGGCCGGAAGGGTGATCGACATGACGAAGATCATGACCGGGAAGATGTAGAGCATCATTTTCAACTGCGGGTTCTGTTCTTGACCGGCCATCGAGATTTTTTGTTGGGCGTATGTCAATACAGCCGCTAAGATCGGCAAGATGAACGTCGGGTCTGGTGCCCCAAGGTCGAACCAAAGGAAACGGGCTTCGAAGATTTCAGGCGTCCGACGAATCGCGTCATAGAAAGCGAAAAGAATCGGCATTTGAATCAAGATTGGCAAACAACCTGCGAGCGGGTTGATTTGGTACTCTTGATACATTTTCATCATTTCTTCTTGCAGTTTACGCTGTGTCTCTTGGTCTTTTGAGCTGTACTTCTCACGAAGCTTCAACATTTCCGGTTGCAACACTTGCATCGCACCCATGCTCTTCGTTTGTTTGATCATGAGCGGTAAAATCAACAGACGGACGATGATCGTCGCAACGATAATCGAGTAACCGTACTGCCATGTCCCGCCAATCAAGTACGCTACTTCTTTCAATAACCAGGCAAGTGGCCAAACAAAGTATTTCGCCCAAAAGCCTTCTGTCTCAGCCGTGATCGGCTCTCCTTGGATCGTCGAAGGGTCGACACAACCGGCCATCAATAAAATGGCACCGGTCATAACGGCTAACAATCCTAATTTTAGCTGTTTGCTCATAGTTCCTCCTACACTTTCTGTATCGATTCTTTTTTGCTTCATCCCACGTCTATCGGTCAATCCTGATTCGTTCGCGTTATATATGAAAGAACAAGTCCGAATTGTCATGAGCGGTCGGCTTATCTTGATTTCCAAACTTTCGCACGTTTAAACACATGCTTCAAGCTCTCCGTCACTTCATCTTGCGTGAGCGTCGTCGCCGGTTTCCGCGCGATGATGACATATTGATGAGGAGCGACGTTCGGTTCAAGCAAGCGAAGCGATTCACGCATGAGTCGTTTCATCCGGTTTCGTTCCACAGCGTTTCCTAACTTCTTGCTGACGGAAAGACCAACTCGAAAATGCGCTTGATCCGCTTTGAGCGTGTAGACGACAAACTGACGATTGGCCACGGAGTGTCCTTCGCGAAACACCGCTTGGAACTCTTCATTCTTTTGCAAACGGTATTCTTTTTTCAAAATTCTCACTCCATCCTTCGGTTCAAAAATCGTCAACTAACATCATACCATATCCCTTTCGATTCAACGAGGGCGAATCAACGTTTTCAATGCGATTGTGACAAAAAAAAGATTGCCCGAGGAGAGATCCTCAGGCAATCTTGTGAGTTTACATTAGACAGTCAAGGCTTTGCGGCCTTTACGACGGCGAGCTGCAAGAATGTTGCGGCCGTTTTTCGTCGCCATACGCGCACGGAATCCGTGAACTTTTTTACGCTTACGGTTGTTCGGGTTAAACGTTGGTTTCATGGTTAAGCACCTCCTCAAGGTTAACGCTCTATTAGCAAGTTATAGTTTCATTTAAGGCAGTCTTTAAGATTATATAAACTGTTACTCTGAATGTCAATCCATTTTCCTGAGGTTTTCGTGGGAAAGGAAGACAACGAAGACCGATCATCCGATTTGGACGATTGTGGTGGTCCTTCCAATGGTTTGCATCCACAAAGGAAGGAAAGATTGACGAAACGTTAACACGATTATGGGTGTCTTCTTTACAAATAGCCCAACGAAGCCATTTTATCCACATTCTTTATTAGTTATCCACACCTATATGTGAATAACTCCTCTTTTTTCAACAAAATAACCGCGTTGATTTTAATATTTTCGTTTTCCTCTCTTACAAAAACTTTCTCTACTTTTGCCGCTTCCTCTTTTGTGTATAACTTTTTTCATTTCTCATTCTCTATCGCTCGTTATCCACAACATATCCACAGTTTATCCACACTATACACAGCATGTGGATAACTGCCTGTGGATTGTTTTTCTTATCTGTGGATAAATACCGAAAAGCGTTGCCACGTCTATTTTATTTTGATAAACTGAATGTGCACAAACTTGTGGATGAACTTTTAGGCAAAACAAGATATACACAGACTGTGGATAACTGTTATCCCCAACATGAACACCGTGTGGATAACTTTATCCACAGTTTTTGTTCTCTGTGGATAATCCTAGTATCTACTATAGAATAGTGATTGTGTATATCGTGTGAATAAGTATCGCCTACATAACCGGTAAAGGAGGTCTTTCATTGAACAATGCTCAAGAGATTTGGAGAAACGTGTTGTCGTTGATTGAAGAAGAGGAACGAACACCGAAAGCAAGTTTCGATATGTGGTTGAAATCGACCGAAGGCATATCTTTGATGGGGACGACGCTCGTCGTCTCGGCGCCAGCTAGCTTCATCGTGACGTGGCTTGAGCGCCAATACTTGTCGCTCTTGCAAGATACGATTGAAGAAGTGACGAACAGTCAACTTGAGATTCATTTTATTGAAGAGTCACAAGCACACAAGTATGCACCTGCGGACGGACGGGTAAAAGAGACGATCGCGGTCACGGAGACGAAAGAGCAACCGATTCCAGTTCAATCAAAAGAGGAGGCAAGTCTCGGTCAACTGAACGACAAATACGTCTTCGAGACGTTCGTCATCGGTTCAGGAAACCGGTTTGCCCATGCTGCGTCGCTTGCCGTCGCGGAAGCACCGGCACGAGCATACAACCCGCTCTTCATTTACGGGGGTGTCGGGTTAGGCAAGACCCACCTCATGCATGCGATTGGGCATTATGTGAAAGGGCAGAAGCCCGGGGCCCGTATCGCTTACGTATCTTCTGAGAAGTTCACGAACGAGTTCATCAACTCGATTCGGGATAACAAGACGGAAGAGTTCCGCAACCGTTACCGGAATATCGACGTCCTCTTAATCGATGACATTCAGTTCTTGGCCGGTAAAGAACAGACGCAGGAAGAGTTTTTTCACACGTTCAACGCGCTCCACAACGATCAGAAACAAATCGTTATCTCGAGTGACCGTCCACCGAAGGAAATCCCGACGCTTGAGGATCGTTTGCGCTCACGTTTCGAGTGGGGACTCATTACGGACATCACGCCACCCGACTTGGAAACGCGAATCGCTATCCTGCGTAAAAAGGCGACGGCGGAAGAGCTCGATATCTCGAACGACGTCATGTTGTATATCGCCAATCAAATCGATACGAACATTCGTGAGCTCGAAGGGGCGTTGACTCGAGTCGTCGCTTACGCGAAACTCGTCGGTCGTCCGATTGATCCGGATGTGGCCGCTGAGGCGCTTCACAACATCATGCCGGTCCAAGAAGCGAGAAAGATTGTCATCCGAGACATCCAAGAGATCGTCGGACGTCACTTTAATATAGAAGTCGACGAGCTAAAAGCGAAGAAACGGACGAAGACGCTCGCTTTCCCGCGCCAAATCGCGATGTATTTATCACGGGAGATGACGGAGAGTTCTTTGCCAAAGATTGGGGAAGAGTTTGGGGGACGCGATCATACGACGGTCATCCATGCCCATGAGAAAATCAGCACGTTGTTGAAGAATGATCCTGAGATGCAAGAGACGATTCAAACGTTAAAGAAAGCCTTGTCGTAAACAAGATGTTTTTTCTTGTGGATATCCTGTGGATAAACCACCTTAGTTATCCACAAGTTATTCACAGGCAAAATGGCTTAACACGAGTGGTTGAAGGCACTTATCCCCAGTATCCACAGCCCTTATTACTATTATGACTTAATTAATACTATTATAATTACTATGAATCATGACTTTGACTCATTTCACTTAGGAGGAATTATCCACATGCATTTAACGATTCAACGCGATGTATTCATGCAAGCCGTACAAGACGTATCAAAAGCAGTCGCTTCTCGAACGACGATTCCGATTCTTACGGGATTGAAACTTGAAGCGCATGCAGATGGGTTAACGTTGACTGGAAGTGATACAGAGATTTCGATTGAACGATTGATTCCTGTAGAAGAGGGTGGGATTGAACTCATTCAAATCAAACGCGCAGGTAGCGTCGTCTTGAACGCTCGATTCCTCGGTGAGATCGTCAAGAAATTGCCAACGAATGAAGTGACGCTCGAAGTGTCACCGAACTTCATGACGCGGATCGAATCAGGTCAAGCCGAATTCCATTTGAATGGTCTTGACCCAGACGAGTACCCACGTCTCCCTGAACTCGCGAGTGACCGTCGCTTCTATCTTCCAGCGGATCTCTTGAAGACGATTATTCGTCAGACGAGTTTCGCCGTGTCGTCACAAGAGACACGGCCCGTTTTGACTGGCGTGAACTTCTCGGCTGAAAAAGGGTTCCTCACATGTGTCGCGACTGACAGCCATCGTTTGGCGCTTCGCCGTGCTCGTTTCGAGACAGATAACGACTTGACGTTCCAAAACGTCGTCGTCCCGGGCCGCTCGCTCAACGAACTCGCGAAATTGCTCGATCGTGAAGAGTTGCCAATCGAAATCGTCTTGACGGACCAGCAAATCTTGTTCCGCATGAAGAACATTTCCTTCTTCTCGCGCCTTCTCGATGGGGCGTATCCGGACACGTCACGCTTGATTCCGGAAGAATATCGGACAGCGGTCCGCATGAATGCGAAAGACTTCCTTCAAGCGATTGATCGTGCTTCACTTTTGGCTCGTGCCGACCGCAATAACGTCATCAAATTCGTTGCCGAGGAAGCGACGACGGTTGAAGTGAGTTCACATTCGCCAGAGGTCGGGAAAGTATCGGAGCGCGTCAGCATCTTGTCGCTCGAAGGGGAAGAACTGAAGATTTCGTTCAACTCGAAATTTGTCATGGATGCCCTCCGCGCCCTCGACGCTTCAGAGATTGAGATTCAATTCACGGGTTCGATGCGTCCGTTCATTTTGCGTCCGGTCGAACAAGATAGTGTGCTCCAGTTGATTTTGCCGGTTCGGACTTCGTAAGCGGGACGAACAGGTAAGGGGATGATAAGGTCGTGTGCCTTGTCATCCCCGTTTTTTGCCTTATTCGACGTTTTTCGATAAACTAATAAGTATGGCGATTTTTTGTAATTAGTATGAAGGAAAGGGAGTGACGACATGAATAAAGTGTCGATTACAACCGAGTATGTGACACTCGGACAATTTTTGAAATTAGCAGATATCATCTCGAGCGGAGGTCAAGCGAAGTTTTTCTTGGAAGACGTTCAAATCAAAGTGAACGGGGAAGTAGACCAACGTCGAGGCCGTAAACTACGCGATGGCGACAAGATTGAAGTCGAAGGCTTCGGAGATTTCCAAATCGAGGGCAACTAACGTGCGTTTAATGTCGATCCGATTGCAAAACTACCGCAACTACGAAGCCCTTGAGCTCGACTTTTCAGAACAGACGAACGTTCTAATCGGGGAGAACGCCCAAGGGAAAACAAATCTGCTCGAATCGATTTACGTACTTGCGCTGGCTAAATCCCATCGGACGACACAAGATCGTGAGTTGATTGGCTGGGAGTCCGACGCTGCGCTCATCGAAGGACGAATTCATAAGCGGACCGGTGAGACGGTTCAATCGCTCACGTTCTCCGCAAAAGGGAAGAAGGCGAAACTGAACCATCTTGAGCAACGACGCTTAAGCGATTACGTCGGCGCGTTTAACGTCGTCTTGTTTGCCCCGGAAGATCTCGCGATCGTCAAAGGCAGTCCTCAAGGACGGAGACGATTTTTAGATATGGAAATCGGACAAGTGAGCCCGATTTACTTGCACGATTTAAATCAATACTTGAAGACGCTGAAGCAACGGAACGCCCTCTTGAAGCAACTGTCGATAAAAGGCGGGGACGAGACGCTGCTCGAAGTCCTGACCGATCAGTTGATTGAAGTCGCTGTGAAAATCGTTTCAAGACGGCATCACTTCATCGACCAACTCGAAAAATGGGCCGGACCGATTCACGCGGGTATCACGCGGGACATGGAGACGTTGACGATTCAATACGTCTCGGACACGTTCCAAAAAGAACGTTACCCGAAAGAACAGATGTTTGAAACGTATCGGCAAAAGTTTGATAAAATAAGAGAGAACGAACGAAGACGCGGTGTGACGCTATTCGGTCCACACCGTGATGATTTCGAACTGTTCGTGAACGATCGAAACGTCCAAACGTTCGGTTCACAAGGTCAGCAACGCACTGCGGCCTTGTCACTCAAGTTAGCGGAGATTGAATTGATTCACGAAGAGGTCGGGGAATACCCGCTCTTATTGTTAGACGACGTCTTGTCAGAACTCGATGATCATCGCCAAACCCATCTGCTCGACACGATGGGCAAAAAAGTTCAAACCATCCTGACGACGACCAATATCGATGGCATTGCCCATGAGACGATTCAACAAGCCAAAGTGTTTCACGTGAAACAAGGCGAAGTCGAATCAGATTCTGTATGAAGCACAATCAACACGAACACCAATTCATGTATAGTAGGTGAACAAAACCGATGAGTAACGAAAACGAAAAACAAATGCAAGACTACGGTGCCGATCAGATTCAAGTACTTGAAGGTTTAGAGGCTGTCCGTAAACGCCCGGGGATGTATATCGGTTCGACGAGTTCGCGCGGTCTTCACCACTTAGTGTGGGAAATCGTCGATAACTCGATTGACGAAGCGCTCGCCGGTCATTGTGACACGATCACCGTGACAGTCGAACCAGGAAACTCGATCGTCGTCGAAGACAATGGACGAGGCATCCCGGTCGATATCCAAAAGAAAACAGGACGCCCGGCCGTCGAAGTCATCTTCACAGTACTTCACGCCGGTGGTAAGTTCGGCGGTGGCGGTTATAAAGTATCGGGTGGTCTGCACGGTGTTGGTGCGTCTGTCGTCAACGCCTTGTCAACGAAGCTCGAAGTATTCGTCCGTCGTAACGGAAACGTCTACTATCAATCGTTCAAACGTGGTGTGCCTCAAGGCGAACTTGAAATCGTCGGCACGACAGATACGACGGGAACGACCGTCCGCTTCTTCCCAGACGGCGATATCTTCCAAGAGACGCTCGAGTACGATTTCGACTTACTCGCGACGCGCCTCCGTGAACTTGCCTTCTTGAATAAAGGTTTGCGCATTATCGCCAAGGACGACCGTGGCGACGAATTGATGGAACGGAACTATCACTATGAGGGTGGAATCAAGTCGTACGTTGAACACTTGAACCGCTCGAAAGCGTCGATTCACGAGGAGCCGGTCTACGTGCATGGAACGAAAGACGGCATCGAAGTCGAAATCGCGCTCCAGTACAACGAAGGCTTCGCCAGCAACATCTATTCGTTCACGAACAACATCCCGACACACGAAGGCGGGACGCACGAGACGGGCTTCAAGACGGCGCTCACACGTTCGATTAACGATTACGCGAAACGCTTCGGTTTGATGAAAGAAGCCGACGGCAGTTTGTCAGGCGATGACGTACGTGAAGGATTGACCGCAATCGTGTCGGTCAAACACCCGTCACCACAGTTCGAAGGACAGACGAAGACGAAACTTGGTAACGCGGATGCGCGTACAGCCACAGACTCACTTTTCACGGACACGTTCGAGCAGTTCTTGCTTGAAAACCCGTCGGTCGGTCGATTGATTGTCGATAAAGGCTTGATGGCAGCCCGCGCCCGTCTCGCGGCGAAACGCGCCCGTGAAATGACACGCCGGAAAGGCATCCTCGAAGTCAGTTCATTGCCAGGGAAATTGGCCGACTGTTCGTCAAAAGACGCGTCGAAGTCTGAACTGTACATCGTAGAGGGTGACTCGGCCGGTGGATCGGCGAAGTCTGGTCGCGACCGTCACTTCCAAGCGATCTTGCCGATTCGCGGTAAAATCATCAACGTCGAGAAAGCACGACTCGATAAAATCTTGGCGAACCAAGAAGTCCGGACAATCATCACGGCGCTCGGCACTGGAATCGCAGAAGAATTCGATTTAGGGAAAGCCCGTTACCATAAACTCATCATCATGACCGATGCCGACGTCGATGGTGCCCACATCCGGACACTCCTTTTGACGTTCTTCTATCGGTATATGCGTCCGCTCATCGAGAGTGGCTACGTCTATATCGCCCAGCCACCGCTTTACGGCGTGAAGCACGGAAAAGAGATCGTCTACGTCCAAAACGACCGTGAGTTGCAGGAAGCGATCAAACGTCTTCCGGAGAATGCACGTTATAGCGTACAACGTTACAAAGGTCTAGGTGAGATGGATCCTGAGCAGCTATGGAGCACGACGATGAACCCAGAGTCGCGTTCGATGCTTCGGGTCGACCTTCAAGACGCCATCGAGGCAGATGAAATCTTTGAGACGCTCATGGGCGACAACGTCGAACCGCGTCGCGATTTCATCCAGTCACATGCGCACTACGTGAAAAACCTCGATATTTAAACAGAAGGGTAGGCAATAACGAATGGCAGAACATGAAAATATCAAGGATATAAATATTAGCCAAGAGATGCGTACGTCGTTCATGGACTATGCGATGAGCGTTATCGTATCACGTGCCCTTCCGGACGTGCGCGACGGCTTGAAGCCGGTTCACCGTCGGATTCTTTATGCGATGAACGAGCTCGGTATCCGTGCTGACAAACCGCATAAGAAGTCAGCCCGTGTCGTCGGTGATGTTATCGGTAAGTATCACCCGCACGGTGACTCGGCTGTCTATGAGACGATGGTTCGTATGGCGCAAGACTTCAGCTATCGTTATGAGCTTGTCGACGGTCACGGAAACTTCGGATCGGTCGATGGCGACTCTGCGGCTGCGATGCGTTACACAGAAGCCCGGATGTCAAAGATTGCGATGGAACTCGTGCGTGACATCGGTAAGAACACGATCGATTACCAAGCAAACTTTGATGGGGAAGAGAAAGAACCGGTCGTCTTACCGGCACGTTTCCCGAACTTCCTCGTCAACGGGACGAGCGGAATCGCCGTCGGGATGGCGACGAACGTACCACCCCACAACTTGAACGAAGTGATTGATGGCGTGCTCGCGCTTACACATAACCCGGACATTACGATCGCAGAGCTCATGCAGCATATCCCAGGACCTGACTTCCCGACAGCCGGTGAAATTTTAGGTCGGAGCGGGATTCGCCGTGCCTATGAGACGGGTCGCGGCTCGATTACGATGCGTGCGAAAGCCGAGATTGAAGTGTTGAAAAATGGACGGGAACGCATTCTCGTCCACGAGATTCCTTATCAAGTGAACAAAGCTCGCTTGGTCGAGAAGATTGCCGATTTGGTGCGCGATAAGAAAATCGAAGGCATCACGGATCTTCGAGACGAGTCGGATCGAAACGGGATGCGCGTCGTCATCGAAGTCCGCCGCGACGCAAACGCGAGTGTCATTTTGAACAACTTGTACAAACAGACGCCGATGCAGACGACGTTCGGTGTCAACATGCTCGCCCTTGTCGGAGGACGCCCGAAGACACTCAACATCAAGCAGGCGATTTATCACTATATCGAGCACCAAAAAGAAGTCGTCCGTCGCCGGACCCAGTTCGACCTCGACAAGGCAGAGGCCCGGGCGCATATTCTCGAAGGACTTCGCGTCGCGCTCGATCATCTCGACGAAGTCATCGCACTCATCCGTAGCACGCGTACCGGAGACGAAGCGCGTGAGAAGTTGATTGCACGCTTCGGCCTTTCGATTGAACAGACGCAAGCGATTCTCGATATGCGTCTCCAACGTTTGACGGGACTCGAGCGCGAGAAAATCGAAGGCGAGTATCGTGAAGTTCAAGCGTTGATTGAAGAACTTCGTGCCATTCTCGGCGATGAAGAGCTCTTGCTTGAGATCATCCGCAACGAATTAACTGAAATCAAAGAGCGTTATGGCGATGCACGACGTACGGTCATCCGTACCGATATCGTCGAGCTTGAAGACGAGGACTTAATCCCGGTGCGTGACATGATGATCACGCTCACGAGTGAAGGATATATCAAATCGATTCCGACGGATTCATACCGGACCCAACGTCGTGGTGGCCGTGGGAAGCAAGGGATGGGAACGAATGACGAAGACTTCGTCTTACGCCTCCTTTCCGCTTCGACGCACGATACGATCTTGTTCTTCACGAACTTCGGTCGCGTCTTCCGTCTGAAAGGATATGAGATTCCTGAAATGAGCCGGACGGCGAAAGGGATGCCGATTATCAACTTGATTCAAGTAGATAAAGGCGAGAAAGTCGAGACGATGATTCCGGTCGACTTCAACAGCTACTTGGCTGAACAAGGCGTTACGGAAGAAGTCGTGGATGATGCGAATGCGGAAGTGGCAGATGAGCAATTGTCGCTCGTCTTCATCACGAAGCAAGGTCTCATCAAACGATCGCCGCTCTCGGCGTATGCCCGCATCAATAAGAACGGACTTCGCGCCATCAGCTTGAACGAGACAGATGAACTCGTCACGGTCCGTCTCGCGAAGAGCGATGATGAAATGTTAATCGTGACACGTGAAGGAATGTCGATTCGCTTCCCGATTGAAGGTGAAGTTCGTTCGATGGGCCGGACGGCTCGCGGTGTACGTGCCATTCGCTTGAAAAAAGAGGATGATCAAGTCGTATCGATGGAAATCGTACGGACGACACAAGACGTTTTAATCATCACAGAAAAAGGATATGGCAAACGGACACCGATGGAACAGTTCCGCACACAGGGACGGGGCGGTTCCGGGATTATCGGAATCAAGACGGACCGCGGCACTGTCGTCGGAATGCGTGTCGTCGATGAAGACGATGACATCATGCTCATGACCGAGCTCGGTGTTGCGATTCGAATCGACTCACAGACGATTTCCCAAATGGGGCGCAGCACGCGCGGTGTCAAAGTGATGAATATCGAAGATGGGGACCGCTTGGCGACCATCGCGAAATTGAAAAAAGACGAGCTAGAAGAGGAATCGGCAGTCGACATGGAGAATGGATTTGTTGGTGAAGCACCGGAAATCGACCCATCGTCTGAAGAAACCGAGTAAGGCGAAAAGGTCGAACGGAGCTTCCGTTCGACCTTTTTTATATAAAGGGGGAGGAATGAGCATGCGATTGGCCATTTCGAACGTTCACGTCGGGATGACGTTGTTGGCGTCTGTCTCTTCGCTTGAGGCAGGCCTCAAATTAACGAATGAGCATTTGCGGTTGTTACGCTTCTTGAAAGTTGATGCGATCGAAGTCGCGCCGGTTAAACGTCGCCGGTTCACGCATGAGGAAGAACAAGAAGTCTGTGCGAAGATTCTTCAATATGAACGACACTATAATCAATGGGAAGAACGCATTGCACCAAACCCGTATGAAGCGCTAGAGTTCGTGCATCAATTGTTTCGTAACGATTATCCGCTCTCTGCGGTCGTCGCTTTCTTTACCGATCAGCCGCTCCGCAAAAACCATGTGATCCACCACGCTATTTATCGAGCGTTAATTGCGAAATCGTTATCGAAGTATCGCGGCGATGAACATCGTCTGCAGTTCGATTATGGGGTTGCGTCTTATTTTGCGGATGCGAGTTACGCAAAAATTCGTAAATGGTCGCATATGCGTTATTTCACGAAAATGGAACGTGAACTGCTCTATCAACACCCACTCGTCTCGGCTTCGATGCTACCAAAGGATGAGACGTTGCGTCAGCGTGTCGCAAAATTAATAATTGAACACCATGAACGGTTAGATGGATCGGGATTTCCGCATCGGCTAGAAGAACGTGAACTCCATCCGGCCTCGCCACTCTTTATCGTGGCGGATCGTTTCTGCCAGTTGACGGCCCCTCGTACGTTCCGTCAGGCGCTCACTCCGGAGGAAGCTTATTTCTATATGTGGCAAAATGAAGCGTACGATGAAGAGGCGTTAACGCTTTTGGCGACACTACTCGGTTTTTTTGAAGTCGGACGAAATGTCGTACTTAGTAGCGGTGTCCGTGGTATCATTCAACACTATACGCCTCGTGTCGAACAGCCGATTGTCATTGCTGAACAAGATCAAGAAACGTATGATTTAACTCGGCTAGAGGAAGTACGAATCATTGCGTTTCAATAACGGGTCAGCGTGTTTCTTCTATATAGTGTTCGAGAACGAAACATGCTGTTTCCCATTATTTTAAAATATTTTATTTTTATAGTTGACGAACGGAAAAGCAGATGCTATTATAAATGAGTCGCTAAGAGCGGCAGACGAA
>NZ_JNAA01000033.1:0-39044 GCF_000696055.1 Exiguobacterium sp. AB2 | reverse complement strand
GTTTCACGCATACGCTCTACGAATCGACGGAATCGCTGGATACAGTCTTGCAAACCGTTCAACTCACCCCATACCGGAACAAACGATTGAACCGGCTCAGCCTGTCACTCGTCCGGCGCGTCCAATACGCGGCGCTGCTGCTACATAATCGCGACATCTATGTGCTCGAAGAACCGGATCAAAACGTCGATCAAGAGACACGGCACTTGTTCGCGACCGTCTTGCTGCAACTGAAGCAACAACAAAAAGCCATCCTGCTCCTGACGAGCAACATGGAGAGCGCCCTGTTCGTCACGTCGACCGTCTATCGGATCGACCACCGACACTTGCGCCTACTCGATGTGGAACCGGATGAACCGGAGGCGAACGAAGATGTCACGCCAGAGGTGATGCACGTCCGCTTCGAGAAGATTCCGACGAAAGTGAACGAGAAAATCGTCTTACTCGACCCGCCGGAAATCGACTACATCGAGAGTCAGGACGGACAATCCGTATTGCACAGTCAGTCCGAGCAGTTCCCGAGCGTCTTCACGATGAACGAGATCGAGACGCGTCTGACTCCGTACGGCTTCTTTCGCTGTCACCGGTCGTACATCGTCAACCTTCAACGCGTGCGGGAAGTCATCACGTATACGAAGAACAGTTTCAGTCTCGTGCTCGATGATCCGGAAAAGACGACCATCCCGCTCTCGAAGATGAAAATGGCCGAATTGAAGACGATGATTGGACTGAAATAGGCTCCGTTCACCGCCCGATTCGCTCCACTCGCTCCTCTAAAAGCGCTAGTTACCGCCATTCTAATGCGTTCTCCTCTTCCTCTCGATATGATGTAAGCAAGCAAGACGATATCGACGAGGAGGAACGAAAATGGAACCGATTATTCAAGTGAACGGATTAAAAAAGCTATTCGGCAATGAAGAGGCGTTACGCGACGTGACGTTTTCTGTCGGCAAGGGAGAAGTGTTCGGCTTTCTTGGACCGAGTGGATCAGGGAAGACGACGACCATCAAAATCTTGACGTCCCAACTCACGCAGACATCAGGTGACGCAACCGTGTTCGGCGTGCCGGTCTCGGAGTTGAAACAAGAACAGTATCGGAAACGGATCGGTGTGTTGACCGACAACAGTGGCCTATATACGCGTCTCTCGATTGAAGAGAATCTGCAGCTCTATTGTGACCTGTATGACGAACCGCGGTCACGAATCGATGACGTCCTACAGATGGTAAATTTGGCCGGGGAACGCAAAAAACGCATCTCCGCTTTATCGCGCGGGATGCTGCAACGGGTGACACTGGCCCGGGCGTTGTTACATGAACCGGAACTATTGTTTTTAGATGAGCCAACGTCCGCACTCGATCCGGTCAATTCGCGCCACATCTATAAAGGCATCGAACGGTTGAAGGCAAAAGGGACGACCATCTTCTTGACGACCCACGACATGAATGAGGCCGAGGAATTGTGCGACCGCGTCGCCTTCTTACATCAAGGGGAGATTCAACTGCTCGACGCCCCGAAACGATTGCGCCGGAAATATGCGAACGGCTCGATGGGCGTCGAACTGCATGACGGGGAAACGGTTGAATTGAAGCAAGGAAAAGATGGGGCCGACTGGCTTCATGAGCAGATGCGTGATCAAAACATCGCGGCCATTCATTCGAACGAACCGACGCTCGGGGATATCTTTATCGAAGTAACGGGGAGGAAATTATCATGACATTTTCAATGAAACGGGCACTCGCCATTTTCCAGAAAGACTATAAAGACTTGTCGCGGAACTTATTCGTCTCCTCGACGCTAATCATGCCGCTGTTCTTCGCCGTCTTCTATTCACAGCTCGGCGGCGGAGGTATCGACGTGACATACTTCGTCGTCAACATCACTTTCAGCCTCGTCGCGACGTTCGTCCAGTGTGCTTTGATCGCCGAAGAGAAAGAAAAGAACACGCTCCGTGGACTAATGTTGTCGCCAGCGAGCACGCTTGATATTTTGCTTGGAAAGAGTGCGTTCACGTTTGTGACGACGCTCATCCTCATCGCAGCGTGTGCCTTTATCATGGGTTACAGCCCTGCGAACCTGCTCGTCATCTCACTCGCACTCATCGTCTCGACGTTCTTTTATATCGGGATTGGGACGATTCTCGGACTGATGACAAAGACGGTCATGGAAGCCTCGCTCATCGTCATGCCGGCGTTTTTCTTCTTCTCGTTCTCACCGATGTTGCTGGTGTACGAGGACCGTTTCTCCATCATCGGTTTGCTCGAGTACTTGCCGAACATCGTCTTGATCGATCTCGCGCATCAAATCGAGGCGGGAGCTGGACTCGGCTCTACATGGGTGGAGCTTGTGATTCTGTCTGCCTGGGCGCTCGTTGTGTTCGTTGGAAGTATTGTGATGTATAACCGGAAACAGACGGATTGAATAAGAAAGGAGCGACGAATTGAATCGTCGCTCCTGCTATTTTAAAAACTTCGTACAACAATCCTCTTTGCTACACTCAGCCCTTCTTCGTCAGCAAATTAATCAGCGTTTTTCTCGCCTCTGGATTTTTTGCCAATGCCAATGCGGCACCACTGACTCCAGCCACAATCGATGCACCCATCCATCTCTTAAACTCCGAATCTTTTTGAAATGACTTATCCACCATTCGCTCAATCCGATCATTGAGTTTGTCTCTAGTTTCATCCGTTAGGTTGTCGTCTTTGAGTTGTTCGGAAAAGACATCAATCGCTTTATCGATCGTACTGTACACCTTGTCTTGCGATTTTGAGCCGACGCCTCCCATATTGTTAACCGCATTTATGACGTCTGGAGTATGCTTTAAAAGTGTTTCATATTGTTTAAAAGGGATGTCATTTAACGCATGTTCATTTTCCATAAGCTGTTTTGCGGATTGACTGATTTCTCCTTTTTCACTCATCACTCTACCTCCTAGTATTGTCTCAATCTAATTATACGATACCTTTCAACTCCACATGTTATACAAACGGTAACGCCTCTTCATGTTGCGTATTTGCATTGATCAACCCACGGTTATGGAACGTCGAACTCAAGTCCGCATAGTGTGTCGTAATCGGTAGTCTTGTCTTTAGAAGGGAATGGACGTGCATAAACGACAAACGATATACATCGCTCAAAATGTCCTCAAATTTTAAAACGCTTGTCTGTTGCACCACTTTGAGCGGTTTCGCCATCCCGACACGTACGGGAGGGTTGGTCGAGAGTAGATAGCCCATGCGTTCCTTTGTATAACTAAGTCCCTGTGATGTCTTCCATCCTTCTTCATGAATCGCCATCCGTCGATTGACATTCTTCAAAATTTCCACGTAGTCGAACTGAATCCCACGTGGAGAAAGAAGCGAGTCGATGAGAGCCAAATCTTCACGGCAGAATCCATCCCGGTGGAACGTGATATGCATTGGCGCATGATCATACTGTTCTTCAAATGCATGAAGTGTGTCATAGACAATTTCCCGCATCGTCTCAGCACTGATTTTCTCCCCCGCTTCACTTGTCGAGAGTGATTTCTGCTTAATCATCGCCCCGTCTTTCCCAATGATTTGAATGATGCCCGACGCATGTTTTCCATTCTCATGGCTTACGTCTAACCCGACAAAACAATCTGAGTGGAGCGGTTCACCGAGAACCCAAGGCTGTAGGCCTGCCTTCACGTACACACCGAGTAGGATGTTGTATAGCGTATCCTCAGAGTTCAGCACGCGGTCATGCAGCTCCACACATTGAGTCACGACATCATGTTTCCCACCAAACTCCCGCTTAATGGCTTGATACGAATGATTGAGCGATGCTTCCTCGGCAATGACAACGACGACACCTTCAAAGTGTTTCGGGACATTCTTCAATTGGAACATGACGTCTTCTGCCTGCAACAAATCGGCAGAGAGCGTTTGGCTCAGTCCTTTCGGTTTATTCGAAACGTTGAGTGTCACACCAAAGCGTTCAGACGTGGTCTTAAGCTTTTTGATAAAATCGAGGACTTGTTGCAATTTTTGGCGATCACGTAATTTCGGGTCGACAAAGAAACTGACGGTCGCCTCCCCTGTTTCAAACACGCCGCCTTGATTCAAACCACCTTTGGCGTAGCTTGCCGTCCTCCCTTTACCGAAACGCAGTCGAGGAGATTGTAACGTTTTGATGGTATAGCCGAGACGAGCGGCCCGCACATCTTTCCGCTCAAATTGAAGCATCGGCAGTCGACCGATCAAATCGAGTGCTTCCGGCATTAGTTTCGACATTCGCGCGTCAGGCGACAATTTGATGATTCGATTGACTGCGCCGAGCTGTTTAGCTGGAATCGTCTCAAATGAACAACTCTGTTTCAGTTGCTCGGCTAAGTATGGAAGGATGTGATTGTTTCGATCTTTGACGTGTACGACGAGTGCGTCTGGTGCGATGACTCGTTTCGGATCTTTCTTTGCGAAATAATCAATGATCGAACACTTTAGAATCGGACTCACTTCACTCGCTCGATAAGGCGCAACTTCTACAAATTCGTACTCATACGACTTCGGATGAGTCGAATCGATGACACGCATTCCCGCAGACACAGATTTCGGCTCACGCTTGAGCTGTTGCAGTAGGTTTTCGCGGTATTCAAATTGATGGGTCAAATCGAAGCCAAAGACGATGTCATCCGTCTCATACACGTTCACGTTGAGATCGAGTGCCGGATAGATGAGTAGCCCACTTCTCGACTGTGGGTACGCCTGTTTCGAGCGGAACTTTCCCCGGTTCATCATGTACTGCGGATGCCCCAATCGCTCCAACTGCTTTTTCAACAGTCGTTCAAGTAGCGTTCGCTCGACGTTACGTGAAAGATTGATCGGACGCGCTTCATATTGTAGAAACGTCTCATTTCCCCACTGTTTGATTTCTTCAAACGAAGCAATGTACTGATCAAAGAACACAATCGGTTGAAAGTTGTTCAATTTATTTAATTGAAAAATCAACTTCCCGCCTTGCGTATGTCGTGACGATGGATCTTGGAGCGGTACCGTATAGAGATGTAGTGTCACGTCCGTTGCTTTCGTTAATGCTCGCCATTCTGTTAAATAATACTGGTTCATCTTTCCCTCATCCTTCCCCGTTGTTCAATCATTGCATCCACTATAACGGAATTCCTAATATTAGGTAGATAAAATAACGGATAGGGTTCAAATGGGAAGTTTACTTCTGAGACAAAAAAACTCCATCACAATGATGGAGTCCACATAATCAATTTGCTTCATAACTTTGATCGATGTAAGGCTTCGCTTTTTCAAAATCTGCGTGAGAATATAAGACAATTTCTAAATCTCCGGTTCCATAATGTCCGATTCCTCGCATATCTCTTGTAAAGCCTGGTTCGAGCGTTACAGTATCAGGATTTACTTTCACATACATCAAAATCTTTTGCGTGCTCGGATGAAATTCTACACAAGCGAAGTTTTTAATACGCTTATATGCAATATAGTGCTTCGTCACATTTTCCTGTACATCATCACCAAGTGCCATAAGATACGACACGAGACCATCAAATAAGTCCTTTGATTCTACCGTCGCTTGTTTCAAGTAGTCACTGACTGTCTTACTTGTCACGGAGAAATCCGATGAAATCGTGATAGGTTTCGCAGTCGTTGCATTGACGAGGTCCAGTAGCAACAGATCATTCTCGTAATATTTGTATTGGTACAATTCAATATTGCGATTGATTTGTTTAACAGCGTGCTCATCATATTTCGTGAAGCCACCAGCGATACAGACGAGACGCGGATTACTCCAATCAATCGTATCGGACACTTCTTTTCCATACTGCTTCAAAATTGATAGTTCGAACTCTGCTTGGTGGTCGAGTAGCCAGTCCAAATAGAACAATCCTTGGTTAATCACATTTTCGTTTGTCGACCGCTTATATTCAATAATGACAGGCGAGTTATTTTCATCTAACCCAAGCGTGTCAATCCGACCACCGTGTGTACGACCCGTGCTGTACTCCGAAGCAACAAAACGAATACCGAGCAGTTGCTCTAAATTTTTCTCGAACAATTGTTGTAGCGATTTTTCAATCGACATTGATTGACCGTATAATTCTTCCGTACCCTGTTCGCTTATTTGAAATAGTTTAAGATCTCCCATTGTACTCTCCCTTTACACTTCCAACAGCTGGTCAGCTAATAAAAGTGAGTATTCATTTGTAGTATGAAGAACAACTTCATGCAACGCCCTCGTTAAAGAGACATATAACCGTCGTGCTTCCTGAGGCGTATCAAAATAGTTCATGTCATCCACGTCCATCATCAATACTGCATCAAATTCCATTCCACGCAAGTAATCGATTGTCGAGATGATAATGTCGTCACTCACTTTTGTAGTTTCCGATTGAATGAGTTGCGTCGGCAACTGTAATTTTGAATGTAAGAAAGACGCGCGCTCCATCGTTGGTGTGATGATACAAATCGAATATTCTTCTTTTCTCCATCGTGATAGTAACTCTTTTAATTCACGACTCTTTTTCGATTTTAGCAGTTCAACCGGCTTCCCGTTCCTTTCAAATGGATCAATCCAACTCGTCTCATGACCCGCATCAGCTAGTAAAGCTTTAGCTAAATCAACAATCGGCTTCGCCGTACGGAACGTTTTCGTTAAATACTCAATCGTCCAATTCGATTGTCCATGCGTTTTAACCGGTTCCCAGGACGTCATTTCGAGCAAACGATAGCTTTGGAGCGTGTCACCAAATACCGTCATCCCGTAACACAACTTCTCGAGCACAAAAATGTCTAGTGGTCGAAGCGTCTGTCCTTCATCGACAAAAAGATGACTCCATTTGTCGGGATATCCAGTTGTCTCGTAATGAAGATACATCCAGAAGAAGCGGTCGAGCTCAGTCGGACGTTTCAACTTGTGCCACATCTCTAACAGTTCTTCTGGTTGTGACTTCTTAAGGTAAACCAGACGGCCTGGTTGCTTCATGATTGACCAAATCGTCGCGGCCTCAAGTTTGGTCGTTTTCTTCCAAAAATCGATTAACTGAAGGTGCTCTCGTTTTTCACGTGTAAGACGCTTCTCCATACTTTCATGCATCAACTTCTCTAAGTCTCGTGCCTTCACGGCATTCAATTCTGATGCCCAACGTTTTAAGCCCTCAATTAAGTCTTTTTGATATTGCTCTTTATTCAAGATGGATAAACGTTCCGACTCACTGCGCATCATCTGTAAAATGCGTTCTGTTTGTGCGGGACCTGGACGTTCTTGTCCAAACCAAATGGCTAACGCCCGCTCATGTAAATCCTCTAGCGCTTTAATCGGCTCATATCGTCGAAGCAACACAGCAACGTCGTCATACCACTCCTCAATTGCCGCATCCGCCCATTCGAATAGATCGTGCCCTTGATATAACGGAAGGAGTTCTTGAACGACACTCGCGGAGAAGTCTTTAGACGACCCTGTCTTTAACCACTCATCAAACGCCATTGTCGACACCGATTGAATTTGTAAATGCTCCGCGTCCTTCAACAGTTGATGAATCGTCGCCTCATTCGGAGCCAAATAAAGCATTTTCCGACGTTCGTCTTGATACTGTAAATAAGACATACGGTGCAGCGCCGTCAACGATTTTCCGGTCCCGGCCGCCCCTTGGACGATCATATATGTATTCACGGGTGCCTGGATGATGTGGTTCTGTTCAGCTTGCCGCGTTGCGATGAATCCGTCGATGGAGCGATCTTTTTGTTTCTTCGTCAGTTCTTGCTCCATAAAACTATCTTGTGGGACGTCAGGAAACGTCGACGACTTTTTGAATGTCGACTTAATTTGTTCGGTAAACCGTTTCGTCAATGAGCTCGATTGCCGTTTTGGAGCACGACGATGATTTGCCTGAATGACACGTCGTTGTCTTCGATCAAGCTCGAGCTGTGTCATTCCAACGATATCACCACCAGGCGTCTCAATCGTCTCTCCATTAAACATGGACGCACGCATCGCCACCTCACTCCGCCAGTCTAGAACGAGCGGAATCTCAGGTGAACGAGGGTGCGCCACTCCGAACTTCCCAACCGGATAAATCTCTTCTTCGCCTTCGTCCTCAATGACGAATGTGAATGAATACAACTCTTTCAGCGCGTCTTTGTACCGTTGTCGTTCCTGTGCACTTTCTGATTGACGTGAATGCCCCCGCATGTCTATCATTTCATAGTCGCTTGACTCAAGACCTGGTTTGTCACCAGCCGTCTTCCCATTTAGATGAGATTCAATGACCATACAAAAATGATCAAGTCGTTGCTGTTCACTTTCTAAAACTTCCTTCATACCTTGCACCCCTACGTTATTTGATATCCTCATTTTACCAAATCACATAGTCTATAGATTGCGCCATTTTAACGAACGAGGTAAATCTTTGAATCTAAATTAGAAACTACTACAACCCAGTATAATTTTTATCTCCCTTTCTTTTAAAACGGGCGTTATAATGTTAATTGATTCCTAAATAGACGGGAAACATTCCCTATGTTTGGAATGAGACGACTGTCACACCATCGTTTTTGAAAGAAAGAAGGATTACACCATGAATGCAACAACCCAACAAAAGACAGCTGATTTATTTAAGTTTTTAGCGGCTGTCAAACGGATGGATATTCGTACTGAAACTAATACAAAAAGCTATGAACTTCTTTTATCTCCCGAGGCGTTAACGTATCCAAACGTGCGCGTCACTCAAGAAGAGGAGCTCTCCATCGAAGTTCATTTTCTCGCACCATTCGCAGAGAAGCGCCCAAGTCTTCCGCGAGAGTTGTACGCCTACGTTCTCCAAGAAGGCGAAACGTATAAACGGACAGAATTGTTTCCTGAAAAACTCGACGCGACGTTCAATGACTTTTTAACCTCGATTGAAACGTGGGAACAAGAGAAAAAAGCACACGAGTCTGCTCGAAAATTATACGACACGATGTATCGGACGATGCAACTTCTCTCGACCGAGAGCGATACATATGAACTTGTCTATTCATTCGGGATGTTGCACTGGCCGAATGACAAAATTGAACGGCCGTTGTTCACACGAGCAGCCGTACTCGAGTTCGATCAAGAGAAGAGTCTGTTCCGCATCGAAGCGTCAGCCATACCGACGAAACTCGAACTTGATATGCTCGACCGTGACCATGTTTGGATGTCATCTGAACTATCCCGATACGAAGTCGATTTTAAAGAAGAGCTCACTTTCGACTTCAAACCATGGGTCGAAACTGAATTACAAGAGCAGTCCGAGCGTGTATTGAAGCTGTTGAATGACGACCACGCCTATGGCGAAATCGCAACCGTCTATGCAATGCCCGGCATGCGCTTATACGTTCGCAAGAAGTCTGCCCATGCGTGGGTCGAAGAACATGAGAACTTGGCCACGTTGATCGAAAACGGTCTATCACCTTCACCTGCCTTACAACAGTTTTTGACGTCGAACGACGAAGAAATCCACGCGCTTGACGCGCTTGATCGTGACACGTGGAAGCCGGTCGGTGAAGAGATTCTCTTCCCGCTTCCATATAATGAAGAACAAAAACGCATTTTAAGTCAATTGAGTAACCATGCCGGTGTCGTCGTACAAGGACCCCCTGGCACAGGGAAGAGTCACACGATTTCAAACTTGATTTCGCATTTACTTGCACACGGAAAACGCGTCCTCGTCACCAGTGAAAAGGAACATGCGTTGAACGTCTTACGTGATAAACTCCCGGCCCAAATTCGCGAACTTGCGGTATCCGTTCTCGGATCAGATTCAAAGACGACAAAGCAGACGGAAAGTTCCCTTCAAGCAATTGCTTCGGAATTGAACCGCACGACTGCTTTAGAGTTAGAGGGTAAAGGAAAGCAAAAGCAACAAAAGTTGTATGAGACACGTGAAGAGATTGCCCGTTTGCGTCGGAAAATGATTGAGCAAGCCGCTAGCGAGCATACAGTGATTCCATATCTCGATGAGACGCGTTCACCGACCGATTGGGCGAAATGGACGAGCGAACAAAAAGTCACGATGCAGCTTCCGCTCCCCGTATTGACAGACACTTGTCCGCTGACGGCTGATGAATTGGCGGACTTCTATCAACTCATGGCAGAACGGGAAATGCTCAACCAAGGACCGAATGTGACGACCTATCCAGCGACGACAACGCTTCCGTCCCTTGAAACGTTCTTAGCTGAAAGCGGTCGTTACGAACAACTCGCCGCTCTCGAACAGACGCAGGCCGCTGCGTCATGGTTACAGGAAAAATCGACGTCACTTCGTCAACAGACACGAGACCATATTCAGACGTTGCTCGAGTCATTTGATCGTCAACCCGAGTGGCTACGTGAACGGTACAGCTACTGGGCCACCCATCGAAGCGATGAAGTGCAATGTGAAGAAGACTGTCAGGCGTTTGAACGCGACGTCAAAGCACTCGAGTCGTTGGAGCGTAAACTCGCCGTCCACGACATCGAATTGCCGTCTACTTTACCGAATGATGTATGGACGCTCGCTGACGAACTCGGTCCGGTTTTAGACGAAGGAAAGACCGACAGCTTTTTCTTCAGACTGACGAAACGTAAAAAATATGCCGTCTTACTCGATGAAACCAAAATTGACGGGAAGGCTCCGCAATCGAGTGCCGACCTTCAACTGTTGAAACAATTTAATGAATTGAAGTCATCGTTGACGACATTATCACGTCGTTTCAAATATGCGTGTGAACACTTTGAACTCGAGCTGGAGACACCTGAATTTTCGTCTTATCGGACGGCGCTTCATGCGCTCCGTGAATGGAAAGCTGTCTTTGTGACGTACAACGAGTCATTGGCTCCGACTTTCCGTCTGTACGACGAACGGTTCCGCTATGAGAAAGCTTGGTTGACGCAAGCCAAACAAGAGCTAGATGCCTCGCTGGCGCTCGATGAGATGAAGGAGCTACAGACAATCCAGACGTCTTATCTTTCACTCATCCATGACACGCACATCCATCCTGCGGCGTTACGTCTCAAGCAAGCGGTGCAAACTTGGGATGCCGGACGTTACACACAGTCCATTGAAGAGTTGGCATTACTCGAACAACAAAACACAAAAGCGACACGCCTAAAAGAACTAACAGAGCGCTTCAAACAAGTCGCGCCAGGTTGGTTGAACGCGTTTTACGACGGGACTGCTCCGACGCTTCAACTTCAGACGTTCGAACTCGATTGGAAAGTAGCACGTGTCTTGACGCTGCTCGAAGCACTGAGCGACGACGATTATCGGGAGAAGATGAAACGATTGGAGAAAGAGGAAGGAAAAGCAACGGCGGACTTGTGTGCGACATACGCGTGGAAAGAGCAGCTGACGCGGATGACACCGTCGAAACAAGAACGCTTGAACAGTTGGGCGAAGTTGATTCGCCAAATCGGGAAAGGCACTGGGAAACATGCGGCTCGTCATAAGCGAGAAGCCGCCCGTCAAATGGCTGCAGCCCAAGACGCGATTCCAGTTTGGATCATGCCGGTGAACCGCGTGCTCGAATCGTTCAAAGAAATCGACGAGCTGTTCGACGTCATCATCTTCGACGAGAGCTCACAAAGTACGATGGATGCCATCTCGCTCTTGTCGCGCGCTCGTAAAGCCATCATCGTCGGGGATGACCGCCAAATCAGTCCGACGACGTTCCAAGACCAAAATGCGATTCAAGAGAAGAAAAAGACATACTTCGGAAACGACACGACGATGACGTTATTCGATGGCTCATCGAGTCTATACGACCTCGCCTCCGTCAAGTTCAGTGCGACGGTCGGGCTCCGTGAACACTTCCGTTGCGTACCGGAGATTATCGGTTTCAGCAACGCCCATGTGTACGAAGGTCGGATCGTCCCACTCCGACTCCCGCAACGTGCCGAACGGTTGACGCCGGCGGTGCAGAGCGTCTTTGTCGAGGATGGGAACGTCGCTGAAACGACGAAAGACAAGTTCAACGTCCCGGAAGCGAAAGCGCTCGTCGCTCACTTGAAGCAGTTGATTGACGACCCACGCTACGCGAAGCGGACGTTCGGGGTCATCTCGCTCCTCGGGAAAGCCCAGACCGATCAAATCGAGCGGATGGCGACCGACTTGATCGGCATCGACAAGCTGATTGAGCACAACGTCCGCTTCGGTGACGCCTATACGTTCCAAGGTGATGAGCGTGACGTCATGTTGCTGTCACTCGTCGTCGCACCGAACCGCCGTTTTGCCGCACTCACGAAAGAGACCGACAGTCAGCGCTTCAACGTCGCGGCGAGTCGGGCTCGGGATCAGATGATTTTGTTCCATTCTGTGACGTTGCAAGACATCGGCAACCAAAACTGCATGCGCTATAAACTCGTCAACTACTGCCAGAATCCGCTCGGTGATCAAGAATCGTTCGAAGCGGTCCAGCACTTATTCGACTCTCCCTTTGAAGAAGAAGTATATAAGCGTTTGACGAACCGCGGCTATCTCGTTCGTCCGCAAGTTCAAGTGAACGGCTACCGCATCGACCTCGTCGTCGAAGGCGAATCGAACCGCCTTGCGGTCGAATGTGATGGTGAGCGTTGGCACGGACCGGATGTTTACGAGCAAGACATGTTCCGTCAAAAAGTGCTCGAACGGGCCGGTTGGACATTCTGGCGAGTCCGAGGTCGCCATTTTTACCGTGATGCGGATCAGGCAATGGAGCCATTATGGACGTTGCTTGATGAGATGGGGATTGAGCCGATTTTAGTTAATTAAATTTAATTGCCCCTAAGCAGAAATAGAGAAGGAAGCTGATGTAACAGTCAGCTTCCTTCTCTATTTCTCAATCAAATTTCGCTAAATCCCACTGTGTCACAATCCCCAATAACGCTTGATTCGACTTCCCTGATTCCGTAATCAATAATGCTTCTAACTTTTTGCCTTGATTTGCGGCCTGCAAAAAGTAATCTTTTGCTTCATAGATAGTATTTCTTCTCGAAACGAAGCGATACTTCTCAGCAAGTTCATCGACGGAAATAAGATCGCTCACCCTAGTCTCTTCGAATGAAATGAGATCATCCTTCACTTTTGACGCCAGCCAATTCGTGATACCGCTTTCAGTCACAAGCGAAATAAATTCTCCGTCGGAATTAAAAACAGGAAATTGAGAGTATTGGAATTGATGAACAAACTGGAGCATTTTACTCATCGAGTCCGTTTCATTCAATGAATAAACGTCACAGAAAAAGGTATTCATTCGCTTCGGAGAACGTAACTTTTCTTCAATTTCAATAATCTCACTCACAATTTTCTCGTGAGGTTCCGCAATCGGCTCACCGTCCAATCCGCTCCCATGTTGAATGGCGTTACGCAAGCGTCCAAAACTTTTTAACCGCTCTGCTTTTTGCCGAATCAAAGGATTATGTTTAGCGGCTTGATCCACAAGATAGGAAAACGAAATATGTTCTTCTTGTCCTAATTGCTGACGCAGTATCGTTTCAATGTTGTGGAACCGATCTAAGAAAATAACAGAGTTTTTCATGAGACACCTCCATGTTTGAAAACCTGATCTCAACGCACCACGAACGCTTCTTGTTTAACAGTTTTCCACGCCTCTCCGTCATACAATTTGAACAACTCGCTAGCCAATTGATAATTCCGCTCAAATGCTACGTTGCCTAGATTAAAGAATGGTTTTGTAGACTCGCTCCAATTCCATAACACACGCTTGTCTTCTCGAATTGGCATTTGTCGATCTTCTAATAATGCAGTGAGCGCTTTGCGTTCTATCGGCTCAGAGTATCCAAGCATCGCATAGAGGAAGTATGCGTACTCCGTCTCATCAAAATTCAAAACAACGACATGTGCTTTATGTTCGTTAATAAACCGCATCATGATCCTATACTGTTCAAATAACAATGGTCCTAAAAGCGTACTTTCTGGATGGCTACCATTCAAGATTGATTTCGTTAGTCGGGAACACTTCAATCGATGAGGTAACCGTAAAGCTGGGAAAGTAGGGATTGCTAGTACATTCGTTTTAACTCCAGCTAGTCGAAAGAAACGTTCGATTTTTTGATTAAAAGCATGTCTTGTAGTCGAACTATTTTTTCCTTGTTCATATATGAGAGACGCCCATGTCAAAAACTGTTCTTCGTCTAAATTCTGATTGATTGAAGAAGGGTTGAGGAGCATTCCACCTTCTCGAAATTCGAGTTCCTGAGTTCGGTTAAGTGGTGATTGGCCACCCCATACAATGACACGGATGTCTTCGACTTCTTGTGGGATGAAATGTGGAGCTGGTACGTTACTGCCTTCATATATGAATGGTATTAAGTCTCCCCAGATCTGAATCAATTCTTCGTTCAAATTCAGCAAACTATTGGATTCTTGACGTGTATTCCAAAGACCAGGTTCAAAGCGCCATGTGTGAAGCGTATCTTGAATAAAGTAGGGATGTTTGTACAGAATTGACTCCACCGTTTTCGGTGAATATGGATAATGTTGTTGAACCTCTTCAATTAACTTATCCACAGAAACCGGAGATTTCTGTTTTAATAAATAGTTTACTAAGAGTGAACGTGCGCTTGGATGTTCAATGGATGAATCGAGTTCTTGTAGACGGTTAAGCCGCTCAGCTTCTCGCATATCCTCTGGTAGATACGGAGCCACTCGGACAGTCGCTTTGCCCTCCTGAAGATTCTCGAATATCATCTTTTGTCCCGGTTTAATTCGATGTTCAAAGAGGAAATCGCTAAAACTGTGGCTTCCTGCCTGACCTTTTGCGTTCATGGTAAGAATAAAAGAACTCGACTGATTTACTACCTCTAGCTGTCCAGCGGCAAAATACTTTGCCAGCTCACCAGACACCTGAATCGTAGAATTTCTTCGTTCGAGTGTAGATAAACGAACCGTCACACGATTATTGGCTGTACGTTCACGTTTAATAGGTTTAGTAACTTCTATGTTCTGCTTCAGTCGTGGTGATGGGATTGGAGAAATAATTGTTTTCCCTCGCGTTTTATTTGAGGTGAGATCTAGTTCTTTAGGTTTGGAATCATCATAAATAATCGTATTCTGAGAAATAACAATATTTCGTTCCACCTTTAAAACTTGTCTCAATCCTTCATAATAAGCAGAGAATATATTTTCATATGGCTGTTTCCGAAAATACTTTTGAATAATTTCTCGAATTTTAATCGGTGTTTCGCGATTCCGTTTCAAGTGCTCAATAATGGCACCTTTCTGTTCTTCAATTTCTTCTAGAATATCTGGTGACACGGTGATGTTGTAATCCATTGGTGGATTATCATAATCATTTAAACTAATGCGTTGATAAGATGTCTTGAAACGGGAATCTACTTTAGGAAAGAACAAGACGTTAGAATCTTGGATGTCGTAGTATGATTTTACTTGTGCAATCACATCATGCCTGACGATGTTTTCGAGTTTATTCTTGTACATATAGCGATGGACCAAATCATTTAGCAATTGCCATTCGCTAAGAATGATATACTGTGCATCTTTATGCCCGTGCTTCCCGTTTAAAACAATAAATCGAGGATCTTTATATAAACTTGCTATTTTATTTTTCAAATCTTTACTCATTAAAATAGGCTCTCGGTTTTGACGTAGTTCACGCTCAAGCGAGTCAAATTGTGACGAAGGATCATTTTTCCGTCTCACGTAATCGCCTTCGCTAATGACCGACGGTACATTTGCTTCTAACGCTGTAGTTAAATTCCGAACAGCATCTTCTCTCTTGCATCCTCGTCCTGAATCCCAAATCATCATCAAATACTCAATTAATTTCTCTCGCGTCAATACATCGGTGTGAAGTGAGTTAAATGCCAACTGAATATAACTAATATTTGAAGAGACTACTCCTGAAGATTCCATCATTTCCCCTCGCCCCTTATATTCAAATGTTTTACAATTAAATTATATAAGAAAGGGGCAAAACAATGAATGATATTATCCAACGCCTAGTTAATTTTTTATCAGGTAAAGATAATCAACAAGCCTCGATTGATGAGGCTTTAGATTTGCTTGAAGATGAGTTCATCGATTTGCGACAACTTCGACAGATTCTAGCACACCAAACAAAAATTCATATGAATAAAGGTGTTCTCCAATTAACAAGTCAGGAGAAGCCAACTACACAAGCTAAAGCCTTTACACCTAAACAACGAACTGAACTCGTTGAGAACCTAGAAAAAAGACTGATAGGACCACAAAATGGTGAACATGAAACGCTCAAAGCTGCACCAAGTTCATTCTATTTGACCGGTCGACTCTTTCCATACGGGGCCTCATCAAACGTTATTCATGAAGAAGAGACGGATCAACCTTTAAACGAAGTTGAAGGCGTTACCGTTGAAGGTGAAGCCATCGAAGAAATCATCATTTCTCAAGACCAATTTCGTAACTCTAGCTTGGGTGTAAGCTTTATATTAAATGATATTGTCCCACTAACTTGTCATATCAGTTGGGCACGTTATGAATCCGTAGAAGAAGATAACTCTTTTTATTACAAACGGCAGCCGTTCTCAAAAATTGTCTCACTGGATTTAAATCAGAGTGGTGAACTGTCAATCGACTCAGATTCAAATCTACTTTTGAAATGGTATATTCGCCCGGGAAAATCCGGATTAGACATTAGTCTTTATCTTGTCCACAGCTTGGACTTAAGCTCAACTAATCGGTTCCCAAGACAAGAGGAGATTATTTTCCAACCGAAACTATCATTTAGCGTCAATAAGCAGGCGATTGTTCCGCGTCCTGCTTACGGCATGAACAACTTAATCAATTTCTTATATCGCGAACGGACTGTTCCTATTATTGGTCACCAAATCGGTACAGATTGGTCCGTAGACGACACTACCTACTACTTCACAACGACATGGTTGCCAAAAGAAGAAGTGCCTCTCGTTGAACATCAACGCTTGACGGATACGTCGTTCAACATGCTTGATTTGGCTAAGCAGCCTAAAGCCGAAGTTATTTCTCGGTTAAACAAATTACCAGATGCGTATATGGAATGGATTGCGGATGAATCCGCGAAGTTGGACGGCCTTAGCAAAATCGATCAATCCTTACTTTTGCAACAAGTTGAACAAGCAAGAGAAACTTGCTCGCGTATGTACGATGGAATTCGTCTTTTGGAGACGAATGACAAAGCCTGGACAGGTTTCAGACTCTCGAACTTAGCGATGCATGTTCAACGTGAGCAAGGGATTCATGCCTCGGTATATAAAGAAACAGGACAATACGATTTTGAACCCGTTAAAAGCGAATGGCGCCTGTTCCAGTTAGCATTTATCCTTATGAACTTACCTAGCAGTTTTGACGAGCAACATGAAGACCGTCAGCTTGTCGATTTGCTATGGTTCCCGACTGGTGGAGGTAAAACGGAAGCTTATCTTGGTTTAGCCGCATTCGTGATGTTTGTTCGCCGCTTAAAGAACGATGCCGGCGACCCAATGAGTTACGGTGGCATGAGTGTCATGATGCGCTATACGCTCCGCCTGCTAACCATTCAACAGTTCCAGCGAGCGACGCTCCTTATTTGTGCCATGGAAGCGATTCGTCGACACGAAGATACTTATTCGAATCAGATCCCCGAGATTCAATTAGCATACCTAGGTACCGTTCCGTTCTCGATTGGACTTTGGATTGGAAGTGCATCTACGCCAAACAATTATGATGATGCAAAGATCGCGCTGCAAAAACTAGCAAGCAACGAACCTCTTGAGAACGGGGAAGTCGGCAACCCGATGCAACTTAGCCATTGCCCTTGGTGTGGGGAGAAATTGACTGTACAAAACTATACGGTCAATCGAGCTAAAGCGACAATCAAATGTCCGAAAGCAAGATGTACATTCCACAGCGGCATCCCAGCATATACGATTGACGAGGCCATTTACGATCATTTACCGTCGCTCGTCATCGGGACCGTCGATAAACTAGCACAAATTGCTTGGCAACCGCGAATTGGAGAATTGTTCGGTCGTAAATCATCCTATCGAGCTTCCGACAACAAGTTCATAGACGACTCTCCGACACAAGATTTGCCACGGCAACACGCTTGGCTTCCTCCTGCGGATCTTGTAATCCAAGATGAGCTGCACCTTTTAAACGGTCCACTTGGTTCTCTAACAGGTTTATATGAGTTCGTGATTGATGAGCTCATGGGATTTGGCGAATCAAAACCAAAAATAGTTGCTTCTACCGCTACCATCAGTGGGGCTGAATCTCAAATTCGAGGTCTTTATGACCGTCCGGCAAACCAATTCCCAGTTTATATTCAATCACCTGATGACTCATTTTTTTCAAAAACAGTACCGATTGATCAGAAACCAGGTCGTCTGTATGTAGGTATTTCTTCGCCGGGGGTCAGTATGAAAATCCATACTGTGAACGTATACGGAGCATTGATTGCCGCGACACGGAAACAAGAGAAGAAAGCAGAACTCGATCCGTATTGGACCGTCGTTGGGTATTTCAATACAATTCGTGAATTGGCCGGTACGAATACGATGTTTTATGATGAGATTCGGACGTATCTTCAAGCGAATGAAATTGAAGAGCCATTACTCGATTTCGAAGAGTTGACGAGTCGTAAAAAAGCGCAGGAAATTCCAGAACTATTAGCTCGGATGGAACGAACATTTGAGAATGATGAAGTATTGGATGCTGTCCTTTGTACGAATATGATTTCCGTAGGAGTCGACGTCAACCGTCTCGGTTTGATGGTCGTCCATGGTCAACCGAAGACGACTGCTGAATACATCCAAGCTACGAGCCGTGTTGGTCGTCAACACCCTGGCCTAGTCGTAACAATTCTGAACCCTCAACGTACTCGGGATTTGTTCCACTATGAGCAGTTCAAATCTTTCCACCAGTCGTTTTATCAATACGTTGAGCCTACAAGCGTGACACCATTCTCTAAAGGTGCATTAAAACGCGGTATTACTGGTGTTCTCGTGGGATTGATTCGTCAAACGATGACATCGCCTTCTATTTCGAAATCCAATAGCGCAGGTCAATTTGATTTGGATGCTATAGACGTGACGATGATTGATCGCTTTGTCGCTCGAGCTAAGTCGGTGTATGATTGTTCCGAAACAGAAACTCGTCAGCTCGTTAGTGAAGTGTTAGATACATGGGAATCACTCGCTACTCGTACAAATCACGAACTAGCCTATCGTCAAAAAATTGTGAACGGTAGACCGATGAATACGTCACACCATTTGTTGAAGTACTTTGAAGAAACACCTTATACTCACGATGCGATGTTTGCGCTGACTTCTTTGCGCAGTGTAGAGCCTGAAATTAAAGTTGAAGAGGAGGTCAATCGCTATGACAGCTGGTGATTCAAAGCATTCTTATCAACGAGGTTCGATTCGTGCAGCACAATTACTTCATCACTTCGGTCCAGGAGCGATCGTTGATTTGCCAGACGGTAGTTTTATCACGAACGCAGTGGATCAATGGAAATTTGGATACAATAAAGTTCGCGAAGAAGACCATGACGCTGTGATGAGTGCTTTCAACCAGAAGCCGATCCGCCTACTGAACAGCAACCCTGAAGCAATACGCACGAAAGTATCCCGTTTTCCAGTCTGGCGCTTCTGTCCGAATTGTGGATTTATGACAGATCAACCGAGACGTACGTTTTGTACAAATCCAACATGTGAACCCCTTGGAGTGAAATATGCGCCGATGCGTTTTGTGACCGCTTGTCGGAAGGGTCATATAAGTGATTTCCCATGGGTGAAGTGGGCACATCAAGGACATGATATTTGTGATAATCCTCGTTTACGACTGATGACAGATAAGGGCACGCTATCGAGTTCTTACAAAACGATGCGAATTCGATGTACCAATTGTTCCACGCCTCCTGTTTCCCTGGCACGCATAAAAGAAAAGGGAGAGCTTGAACGTGTCACGGGGAAGACATGTGCAGGAACCAAGCCTTGGATTTTAAATCATCAAGTGGAGACGTGTGACGCTGAAATGACTGTGGCCTTGCGCGGAGAAACAAAATTACACATCCCAAACGTTCAAAGTGTTATTACGCTCCCACTCAAAACAGCAAGTCTTGAAGCGATTTATCAAGAAATTGATAAAAAGTATGAATTATTTAAAAATACATGGCCAAACTTTTCTACAGACCAAAAAACAATCATGCTGAAAGGGTTATTGAGTGACGGAGATTGGACAGAAAACGACATTCAAAAGGGCATTCGTTATTTAGATTCTAATCGGCAATTGGAGGACCTTGCTTTTGGTTCTATCAAACAACGTGAGCTCAGTGCATGGAGACACACAAAAACTGCACCGCTCCAAGAACAAGATTGCCAAGCCGAGCGAGTGCCTGTTCCTGAAGAATGGACAGACTATATCAGTCACATCACACGTGTAGATTTGATGCGTGAAGTCCGTGCGTTAACTAGTTTCAATCGTTTGAATTACGCAGATTCATTCGTCGAACGCAAAGCAGGAGATGGTGTCTCCATCTTTAAAAACCACACACACTGGTATCCAGGAATCGAGATTTTTGGTGAAGGGATATTTATTGAATTGAATCCAGAGATGATTGAAGAATGGGAAAGTCGTGACTCTGTAAAACGTATCTTCGAAGGCCAGTTGGCGAGATTCCAACAAAAACGTATAAAGCGTGGCCAAGTCGAAATCGAATTATATCCACGCCATATTTTGCTTCACACATTTGCTCACGCCCTAATTCGAGCGTTTGCTGAAACGAGTGGGTATTCTTCTACCTCCTTGCGGGAGCGGTTATATTTTGAGAATGGCGCTGCCTCTGTGTTAATCCATACGGCCGAGGGTGATTCTGAAAGCAGTTTAGGTGGATTGATTGAACTTGCCAAACCAGAGAAGATGTCATTGATGCTAAAGCGTGCCATTGAATTAACGGAGTACTGCTCATCAGACCCGACTTGCCTTGAAGGTGGCCAAGACCGAAAAGCTGCAGCATGCCATTGCTGTCTGTTCTTAAGTGAGACGTCTTGTGAATGGAACAATGAACTGTTAGATCGGCGGACACTTCATCCAAAGTTATCGGATGATCATCTCGCATTCTTTGACATATAACCCGCCGTTAGTAAAAAGAAAGACACAAAAATGGTGCGAAGACTTTACAGAAGTCTTCGCACCATTTTTTAGTTATTCACTTCCCCATACACTTCATTCATCATGTCTTCCATAATCACGGTTTTGAACTCATCGTTCTCTAGGATTTTTAGGAAAAACTCTTCATTACTACTCATCCGATCAATGACGAAGTTAATGAACGTCTTCTCAAATGCGAATTTAAAATTCTCTTTTGTATTGTTCTTTGCCTTTTCACGAATATCTTCACTGTTTAACATATCTTCTTTTACTTGCTCACGTGAAAGAAAGTCAGTTTCAGTGAATTGTGTGCCAAAGCGTTCATTTAACTTGTCTAATATACTTGATAAGCGGACTTTCTCGTCATCCCCTGAGCCACCTATCCCATGCTTTTGAGGATTTAAGTCGTAGCCGCCTGTTTTCTCAAGCTCAATGCCACCTTCAAACACTTTTTGGTTGCGATAGTATTCAAGCGTCACATCATCGGCCAAGTAAACATCTTTGTCATCTCGACCGCGAGGTAACTTACGCAGTAAATACGTCAGATAAATATACAACTTGTGTAAGTCTAAATCGATGAAGGTGATGACTTGTAAAATGAATCCGTAAGTCCGTGCAAACTTAGTGGCTACTTGTTTAAACGCATACTGTTCTTCATCTGAAAGGTTTTTGAATCGGTCTACACCTTTATCAAGAATCGCATTCAACTCAATCTGAGCTTTTGCGGACTTGTTCGCTCCACCTGTCACTTCAAGTTCGTTGACCCTTTGCACTTCTTGGGCCGTGAATAATTGATATGGTTCTATTTCAGCCTGCATGTCATACAAGATGTTCGGGTCAGTCACTTCAGATAAGCTAGTCGATTCATAATAAGGTTGGAACGATGCTTGAATATCTTCTGGGTCGTTCACAAAATCTAATACGAATGTATCGTCTTTACCGGGGCAAGTCCGATTCAAACGAGACAGAGTTTGAACCGCTTTAATACCGCTTAACGGTTTATCTACATACATCGTATGGAGGAGTGGTTCATCAAATCCAGTTTGATATTTTTCCGCCACTAGCAAGACTTTATATTCATCGGAGTTGAACTTTTCAGGTAACTCTCTTTCCGAAAACTGATTCATGTCCGGCTCCGTGTAATTGATGCCGCCGTCTTGAACGGTCCCAGAAAACGCTACTACCGTTTTCAAATCATTGTAACCCATCTCGTTAATATAACGATCAAAGGCGACTTTGTAGCGTACGGCGTGCAAGCGGCTCGCCGTTACTACCATCGCTTTGGCTCTGCCTCCAATTTTACGTTGTACAAAATTTCGATAGTGCTCGACGATGATTTCTGTCTTCTGCGCAATACTGTGCGGGTGCAGGGAGACGTATTGAGCCAATTTCTTCGTCGCTTGCTTTTGTGAAACTTCTGGATCATCGGCTACGGTCTTCGCAATCTTCCAAAACGTCTTGTACGTCGTGTAATTCTCGAGGACATCTAGAATAAATCCTTCTTCGATTGCCTGGCGCATCGTGTACTGATGGAAAGCTGCTGGTTTACCGTCTGGACCAACTGTCCCAAACTTTTCTAGAGTCTTTGGTTTTGGGGTAGCCGTAAACGCGAAGAATGACACGTTATCTTGTTTCCCACTCTTCATGATGGCTTCTACGATTTTCTCATCGACATCATCCAAGTTATCTTCGGCAATCCGATCTTCTTCGTATGCTGCTTCTAATGTCTTATCGGATAAGACGTTCGTCAGAGCGGTCGATGCTTTGCCCCCTTGTGAGGAGTGCGCTTCATCAATGATTACTGCATACTTTTTACGTTCTAAACCTGCCACTTTCTCTAAAACGAAGGGGAACTTTTGAAGCGTTGTAATGATAATGCGTGTCTCATTGTTAATCGCACGTGCGAGTTGGTCAGAGTTTTTATCAATCGGCTCAACCATTCCAGCTTTATGCTCCAACTGATAAACCGCATCTTGCAACTGTTTATCTAAGACGCGACGATCGGTAATGACGATGACGCTACTGAAAATCGATTCGTTATTCTCGTTATGTAATTTCGCCAATCGATGGGCGAGCCATGAAATCGAGTTCGTTTTCCCTGAGCCAGCAGAGTGTTGGATTAAATAGTTACGACCAACGAGATGACGAGATACGTCTGTTTCGATTTTACGGACTGCATCCAATTGATGAAAACGAGGGAAGATGAGCATTTGTCGTTCTCCAATGGTCTCACCGTTTGAATCTTTGATTTCATCTTTCTTCACGAAAATGAAACGATAAAGGATATCAAGGAGACTATCCGGTGCTAAAATGTCATCCCACAAGTAATGTGTCCGATAATTGCTGTCTTGAGGTAAAGGGTTTCCTTTGCCTCCCTGATTGCCTTTATTAAAAGGTAAGAAATAGGTTTTCCCTTTATCGAGCTTTGTGGTCATGAACACTTCGTCTGGATCAACAGCAAAATAAACAGCAACTCGCTCATTAAAACGGAAGAATTGTTCCCTAGGATTTCGATCATTCTTTAACTGTTTCATCGCATGTTCCACCGTTTGATTCGTTAATGGATTTTTTAGTTCCATCACGACAAGTGGTAGACCGTTCAGGAACAACACCATATCCAAACTATTGTTATGCTTGTCGCTATAATAGACTTGACGAGACACATTGAAACGATTCAATTGGTATTGCTCGTTCAACGTCTTATTCATATCGGTTGGTGGCTTATTGTAGGCAAGGTTTAACGTCACACCACGATCTTTAATTCCTTTACGTAAGCACTCGACTAATCCTTGCTTATGCAATTGATCTTTGATACGTTTTAGCACTTCTTCTTTGTAAGAAGGACCATACGACTTCTCAAGCGTACGCATACGTTTTTCCTGCGTATCCTCTAAAAATGCAAATAGTTCCTCTACGTCGATAGCATGCTGCTTAAAAGCGACACTTGCGTCACCTTCCAGTACACGCTTTTTATAGCCATTTTCAATTAACTCAGTTTCAATATTCGATTCAAACCCTTTTTCCGAAGTATCCATTGCCATGACAACTCACCTCACTTAATCAAGTTCCATATCACGTACATCAATCTTGCCTGTAACTGCTTCGTAAATTAGGGCTTGGCGGTATTCTTTTAGTTTTTTAACTGCATATCTATAAGATTAACCGTTGTATCAATTTGAGCTAATTTCCTATCTAAGTAAAGTGCTATTTCTCGTTGTTCTTCTATGTCTATAGTATAAACAAAATTAGAATTTTGAATGTTTTTTCTATCTAGTGTTGGCACAGCAGTTTGCGTACTTAAATTACTCATATCTAATGACTTCAAAATATAATAAATATATTTCATATCATTTTTTTATTATCTTTTACATATATACATGTATTGTGAGCCCAAAAATCAGTTTCCACATAATTTACTTTCCCCACACTCCCACTACGACCTACCGTTACATTCGGTCCTTTAGTAGTAATTGTATTATGATAGCCCATTATACCATTTGAAGCATAAACAGGAATTTCGCCTTCATTAAATTCCTCATGTGTTAAATCATGACCTCGCTGTAAAATAAATAGATTTTTTAACTTACTAACTTCCCAAAGCTCAGGAACCTCACCAATCCACTCAACACCTGAGTCTTTCATTTTCACATTAGGATTTAAACCTTTTGTAACAGCTTCTGTGATGATTGATTGGCGTTGTTGTTCTAATAGATTTATTTTAGACTCTTTCATATATATTAATGAATCTATATCACCAATTTTTTTATTTAGATAAGCCACTATTTTTTTTGATCAACATTTTTTGTGGGAATCATAAACTTCAAATCTTTTAGAGTCTGAGTGTATATAACGTCAATTGTCGTAGAGTTACTCAAAAATTGAACCTGTTCTTTCACTATATTAGTATCATTAAAAATATATTGTAAAAATTGAGGAATTATTTTCACTTCATTAATTTTCATCTTAATTAAGCATGGGTGCAAAATTCCTAATTCAACGTCAGTTGGAACAATAACACATTTTCCAATAGATCCTCTTGTAGTAACAAGTAAATCATTAGGTTCAACAATAAATCCCTTTAATTCCGCAAATTTTTCTGCTGAAATATAATACTCACCATTGATAAAATCTCTATCTAATACTGTTCTCTGATTGTATACTTTTATATCCGAACCTTGCATATCTAAATTTGTTAAATGACTTCCAAACGGACCCGCTTTAATAGCATTTTTTTCATTCTTCAAATACGAACTTAATCTAGCAATAATCCATCCATTTGGAATATCTTCAAATAATTTTTCTACAATACTCATCCCATCACCTTCTTCAACTGCTCCGCAATCTCCGTTTCTAACGTACGAATTTCGTCCATAATTTCTGCTGAGCTGCGTAATGCTGTATATTTGTAGAACTGACGAGTGAACGGAATTTCATAGCCGATTTTTGTTTTCGTTTCGTCAATCCATGCATCAGATACATGAGGTAACACTTCACGAGCAAAGTAATCCTCAATATTTTCTTTTAACGGAACGATTTCTGTATCACGTAAATCCGAATCAGGCTCGATCTCTGTTTTGTTTTTCATACATACATCAGCTGTTTCATCTTTTTCAGAAAGACCTGCTAGAATCGCTTTTAATACCGGTGCTCCAACTTTGATGTCTGCTTCTTTGAAAGCAGCTTTTAACACCTTCGTAAACTCATCACGATTTTTATATACTTTATCGCTCGCTAATGTGCGCAACACATATAAAATTTGTGTTTGTAGCTTCTTTCCTTCTTCGACTTCAAAGTGACCTGCATCGCCTTTTTTCTTCGATATTGCTAAGTTCAGGAACCCTTTTTCTTCAGTAACACGTGCTAAACGCTCTTCGCTCACTTGGAAGTTCAATCGTAACGGGCGTTCTACTATAATTTTTGAATAACCAAAGTCTTCATTATCGAAAATCTTTACATTTTCATGTGGCTGCGCATCCCCGTATAAACGCACGATTTCATTGATTTGTTCTTCTGTAATTTCATTACGCTTGCTACCCATAGATTTTTTCATCTTTTTCGAGAAGTCTACCGCATTAACCAAGCGCACTTTTCCTTTATGAAGTGGAGACTTATTATTTGTTAGGATCCAAATATACGTTGAAATACCTGTGTTGTAGAATAGATCATTTGGTAACGCCACGATACCTTCTACTAAATCGTTTTCTAGTACATATTTACGAATTTCACTTTCACCAGAACCAGCATCTCCTGTAAATAAAGGAGATCCGTTCATAATAATGGCCAAACGTGAACCTTGTGGATTTTCAGGTGTTACAGGCTTCATTTTCGATAATAAATGCAATAAAAATAGTAGTTGTCCATCACTCGTGCGAGGTGTGCCTGGACCGAACCGTCCATTGAATCCTTGTTGCGCATGTTCTTCTTTGATTGGTTTCTCATATGATTTCCAATCTACCCCATATGGAGGATTTGAAATGAGATAATCAAATTTTTCACGTGAGAACTGGTCGTTTGACAATGTGTTTCCTAAACGAATATTTCGGGCATCTTCACCTTTAATGAGTAAGTCTGCTTTACAAATCGCATATGATTCTGGGTTGATTTCTTGTCCGAAAAATTCCAAGTGTGCCGTAGGGTTTTGACTTGATAGATAATCTTGAGCCACAGAACCCATTCCGCCAGTGCCAGCTGCACAATCGTACAACGTTTGTGTTAAACCTGGCTTGGCTATAACACTTGTATCGTCATGTAAAAACAAAAGATTGGTCATTAAAGTAATCACTTCCCGAGGCGTATAATGGTCCCCTGCTTCCGCATTCTCATTGAAACGACGGATTAATTCCTCAAATACATAACCCATTTCAATATTGGAGACTGTTTCAGGATGTAGGTCGATTTCGCTGAAGCGTTTAATCGTTAAATACAGTAAGTCGTTTTGATCTAACTTATCGATTTGACGATCAAAATCAAAATGATCCATGATATCTCGCGCCACTTTTGAAAAGCCATTTATGTAGTCGCGTAAGTTATCAGCGATATTATCCGAATCCGTTAATAGCTTATTAAAATCATATTTGCTTGTATTATGAAAATTTTGCTTAGAGATGCGATTCAAAATTGGTTCTCGAGCCTCTTCACTCATTGATGAAAATTGATCAGCTTTCGCTAGTACTTCTTCTTTCGTACTTTCTAACACACAGTCAAATCGGCGCAATACGGCTAATGGCAGTACAATTTTCCCGTAGTCTTCTGGCTTGTATGGCCCACGTAAAACCTCTGCGATTGACCAAATAAAACTTACTTTGTCTTGAAAATTAATCATTTTGAATACCTCATTTTACATTTATTAAGAATCTGTCGTTTATAAATTTATTCTTTTCTATTTTTCTGGAAGATGACTTGTACTAATTATAGTTCAGTAGCTTTTTTTTGTAGACACCATATCATCATCTTATGCATTATTTTGTAAAAATCTTTGTTCAACGCTATAAAAGAAATGAGCATCGTGTCCCACTTGGGCGATGCTCATTTAGGCAATCAATATTGGCATAATTCATTATACGTTGCTTCACTAATCTCGTCGTACCCATATTCACAAAAGTACTCATATGCATCTTCACGAGTATCTCGATACTCTGTTAAGTTAAAGATTTCTTCTTCCAACTCTTCATTTTTCTCTCGAAGATAATCTAATTCTTCAACCATTTCTAGATACTCTTGATATTGCTCTTCCTCATATTCAAACGCTTCTGCTCGTCCTTCCATTCCACGCTCTGCTTCTTCAGCAGCATGATCCGCATTGGCTCCAAATTTATCAATTCCATCGCAACCACTCAACAAGAAAATAGTGGCTATCACAATTATAGATATTCTCCGTCTCATATCCTGCCGCTCCTTTTTAGTGCGTCATTCCGCCGGGACTGTGACCCACGCTCGTTTCAAAGGCAAGGAAGCCTGCATGTCTTCATCTAAATCATCATATACTCGTAGCAACGCCTCAATCAGGTCATCCGAATCCCATAGACGCACTTTAAAGAATTGTTCTTTCGCTTTATTGCGTGCATCTTTTGTGAAGCCTCCTAGTGAGACAACTAATCCGTACGTCGCGCCATAACTTGAGACGACACCTAACAAACTGTTAATGACATCGATCCCCGCTGGTGAAGCCGTGGCTTTTACTTGGACACAAATCCGAGGTTCTTCTAAGCCAAGAACACCTTTCCCTGCCAAAATATCGACACCTCCGTCTTTTCCAGGTGGAGACACGACCGGTTGGAATCCTTCTACTTTTAAGATGGCTGCGACCAAGTCTTGCAAGCGATGTCCAGCAAACTCTCGTTCAATGAGGATCCGGATTTGATCACGTCCGATTGCTTCTAAATCGACGATTTCTTCTTCATCGACATCAATATTCTGTGGAGTAGACAGCAAATCTACACCGTTTATGTAACGTTGCAACGCTTGCGGGATTCTTGTCTCCGCATCGTTGCGCTGGATCCGACATACTGTCATAAATGCACCAAGGGAATACAGTAAATCTTGATCTAGGCGAGTTCGCGGCATGTCTGTCGTTAACCACTTTACTCTTCGAATATGTCTAACTTCTTCAGCAATCGTTGTATTAAATTCGTATTCTCCTGTTACTTGACCGATTGCGATGACCGGTTCTGTCTTCAAAGGCAGCACAACATAATCACCGATTTCCATTTCCGTCGCAAAACGCCAAATTTGATTAGCCTTGTGACTTATTGCTCGTGCTTTAAGTTCCGAATAATTAGACTCATATAATTTAATCAATTCATCTTTGTCTTTAATCTTCGACAGATCACCTAACTCTTCCCAACCGATTGCTACTACATTATGTTCAAGTGCCGCGTTTTCTTGATGTCCTGTTCTCCCAGCTCTAACCAACCAAATGGGTTTGTTCATCATTCATCTGTCCCTTCTATATTTTAATTGAACCACCATCTTCTCCACCAAAGCCTCTTGATACCCCGCTCTCCCTCGCCGTTTCATTTCTTCCACCACGTCTTGCAACTCCACGTCCGTCACCCGATCTAACTTCACCAATCGTTCCTCAGCCAACTCAACACTCGGCTCAGACGCCACATAACTCTCCAAGTCCATGCACCAATAGTCGAGCTTGTCGCCGTAGCGTTCTTTCAACCGTGCCGCCATCTGTAATCCTTCCGGATCGAAATCACCGGCGTACTTCAACTGACAACCCGATGCGACGAGCGCATCTAGTAACCGATAGGCCGCGAGTTTGAACTGACCATGCGTACAGACGAGCGGTGCATCCGGCACGTCATCGAGTAAGCTTGAGAACACACCGGAGTTCTCGACGATCCATACGGTATGTCCTCGGCTTGGTCTCACCCGGTCTACGTTCAACAGCTCACGCATCGGCACGTTCAAGACGCTATGCATCCATGCCGCCCCGTGCCACATCGGATGCTCCGTCCCCTCACGCTCCGCCGTCACATTCGCACATGTCACAAAATTAGTAATGTCGTCCCGTAACAACTTAAATTCCAACAACAAGTCGTTTACCCGTTCCGTATCGCTCGGTGGTGCTCCAATCTGTCCCCGTTTAATATGCAACGCATGGATGAGGAGCTTCCCGAGATCTGTTGTACGGTCGAACGCATGTGGATTGCCGAGGATACGTTGCCCGAACACTGGCAGCCGCTCATAATCAAGTGGCAACCGTTCCATCGCTTGCGACAGTTGCTCGCAAGACACGTCAAATTTATCCGTCTCAACCATCCGATTGATCCAGTGCGTGTCTGCCGTACGCCCCTCTAAATAAGTGAACCAAAACGTGAGGGTCGGATACGTCAGCTTGAGCTCACGAAAACGCTCCGCTCGCTGTCCTTCCATTTGGGCAAGCGCTTCTTGTTTCGTCACAAGCGCTTCTCCGAAATACGCCTCGAGCAACTCGAGCAACGTCACGCCTTCAAACTTGGTCGTCTGAAGTTTCTTCTCGAACGCTCGAAGTGTCACCGTCTTCTTCAACCGGATCGTTGCGACGTCTTCTCCGAAGAAGCGGGCAATCGCTTCAAGTTCATCATGTTTAAATGATTGAATCGAAACCGATCCACCAACTTTTCCGAGCGAGGCATACTTCTTCCGGAACTGTTCAAACAGACGCGAGAAGCCTGTCGATGCTTTGAAGTAGTGTACGGCTTCGTCGACTAACGGCTTCATAACAGCGTCTCTTCTTTCGGATGACGTTTCTCGCCGTCCCACACGTAATGGAGGACGGTGACGTAGTCGGCGTTTTTCGGACGCAACAGCTCACAAATCGACAGCGACGAAATCGTATCGTAATCGCCCCACAGGATTTGCGAGTTCATGATGTAGTCGAAACCGAGTTGCTCGACAATCTCGAACATCTCACGGATGTTGTTCTCGTCGACTCCTGCGAACGCTTCGTCGAGCGAGATGATATACGGCGCCGTATCGGCTGCTTCTTTATATCGGGAGTAACATGCTGTGAAGAGAGGGATGTACATCGCCATCGCTTTCTCCCCGCCGCTGAACTTATCGAATTTATTGTTCGTCAGCTCGCGTTTCGGTTCATTCGTTCGATCGAAGTACAAGACGAATGAGAACCACTTCCGGTAATCGAGCACTTCACGGAGCACTTGCAGGAGCGTCTGTCCTTTGCCGTCTTCTTTAATCATCCGCTTCGCCTTACTCAGTTTTGACCGGAAGTGGGCCGTGATCCGTTCGAAATCCTCGTCCTTCAACAGCTTCGCATCTTGTTTCAAGATGTGGACCAAGTCTTTCGTGTCGAGCTCTTCTTCGCTCTCCGCCGTACGCGGCCGCCATTTGATTGAGAACGTAAGTCCCGATGACGTATTCCGGCTCTCCATCAACTCATTCATTTTTCCGGTCCATTCTTCGGCCCGGCGGATTCGAGAACGGAGTTTCGTCCCGACCGATTTGAAGAGGATCTCTTCATATAGTTCCTTATCACTCTCGTTCAAGACGCTCTCTTGCCGAGCGAACTCTTCCTCGACCGTTTGTTTGACCGCTTGCGGGCTCGCCTGCTGGCCCCGCAAGTCGAGCGAGATGATGCGGCGTGTCGTCTTCTGTTGCCACATCTCGACTTCTCGTCTGAACCGCTCATCGACGACCTGCATCCACGCTTCAAGCGGCAGTTCTTCGGTGAAGTTACGCATCCGGTATTCCATCAAATCATTTTGCTGGTCGATGAACGCTTTCGATAGATGTTCGTCGGCTTTTGAGGCGCTGTTCGTGAGTCGTTTCCCGTACACCGCTTCAACCGTTCGGGACAACGTTTCGGGATCACTCCCGTCCACGTCGAGTGAGACGATTCCTCGTTTCCACTCCGCTTTCAGGGCCGTCTCCCATGCCACTCGCATCTGTTTTGACAACGTGTGGCTATGCTGTTTATCGTCTAGCTTGACCTTGTCAGCTTCAAATTGCGTCTCTCGAGTTGTCACAAGTCGTGAAGATTCCTTCAGATTTTGGTCGATTCGTTCCAATTCAGCTTGGACGTTTTGGATTTGTTGACGGATGTCGTCAGCGCCCTCTCTCGCCAGTTGGTCCTCGATTTGCGCAATATTTTTTTGAACCCGGACCATTTTGTCCTCGAGCTCATTCAATTCACCCATGAGTTCGAGAATGTCTTCTTCCGCTTCCGCCAGGGCCGCCTCCATCGTGTCGAGCCGTTTGTTCGAGGCGACCGCGTTGTCGTGCTCCCGATGTGTGTCGAGTAGTAAATCTTTATAGCTCCCCATCGCCCGCTTCGCTTGTTCAAACGCGACTTGCGTCTTTTCTAGTTCGAACGGCTCAGCCAGTGTATATACCTCACGCTTCAACACGTTGAACCGCTCACTCGTCTGTTTCAACATGTCTTCGATTTGACGGCAACGTCGCTCCAAACTCTCGATTTCAAATCTGATCTTTTGGATTTCTTGATGACTCGTCCGCAAATCCCGGTCAGACGGGAATGCCTCCCACGCCGCTTCAGCCGATTGGATGTGTTGACCCAACTCCGCCTGCTCACCACGTAGCGTCACGCGCTCGAGTTGAAGTTGTTCGATTTCGTGCTGTAACTGTTCAATCTTTGCTTCCCGATATCGTTGACGGGCAGTTCGCCCAAGGAAACGGACGTGTTCGACCGGTACCGCATGTCCGTTTAATTGACCGAGCCGATACGTCCCGTCTTCTCCGATGGACGTCTCGCCATCACCGATGAGGATACTGCGGAGCACGTCGTCGATTCGGTCCGAAGCAATTCCCGTATCTACTGGGCTCGGCTTCAAATAATCGGCCAACGTATGCGCCATCATCTGTGGCGCCGGCAACAAGACCCGGTCGTATGTGACGTCCGCCTCGGTGACGAGAGCGTCTAACATCCCGCTGTCCATGAGCGCGGCTTCAATCCGTTTTTGAACGTCTTCCTCCACTCCGTCCACGAACTCGACGAGTGCATATAACGGAGCGAACACGACGCCGTCGGCCCGCATCTGTTCCCGGGACGCTCTCGTCATCGGGTCGATGTCCGGTTCGGGATCGGTCTTCTTTTTCCACTCGGCAAGTGAGGACTCTATGTTTTGAATGTTCGTATCAATCACGCGTTCGGCCGCTTTCTTCGAGGCCGCTTTTTCACGTAGCCGGTTCTGGTAACCGACCACGTTTGGTCGAACGAGACGCAACACATCCTCATACGTTGACGGGTCATAGTCGTTTCGAAGTGTGCGCTCGATGTGACCCATCGTCTCCCCTTCGACACCAAACTCAGGATGTTCCTCGGTCCAACGATATACGTCTGCGAGATGACGCTCCAAGTCTTGGTCGAATGTCTTTTGCCAATCGGTCTGCTCGTGCTTTTTCTGATCACGCGCTTGTTGCTCATCGGCGAGTTGCTTGTTTTCCGTTTGAAGTTTCCGTTTCGTCTCTTCGAGCGCGCGCATCCCTTCCGCCACTTTGCCGAGCCGTTCCGTATGTTCCCCTACTTCTTGTTTCCACGTCAGGAAATCAAATTCTCGATTCAGGCGACGATAATCGGAGACGTTCAACTCATGACGGTCGAACGCCGCCTGTTCTGCGTCGTACGCCATATCATCAATCAAGTCATCGATCGTTTGGAGTGTCGTGCGATGGACTACCTGTTCTTCGTCTTGCCGCTGTTTGGCGTCATAGATTTTTTGAGCGGTCTTCGCGCGTCGCTCATCCTGCCGTCGATAATCAGCCGTGATGTGCTGTAACGCATCTACTTCTTTCTTCAACTCGTCTTCTAAGTTCCAAACTTTATGGGACGCCAAGCGTTGACGCTGACGCTCGGCCGTCGCTTTGTCTTGGTCGAGCTGTTGAATCAATTGTTTCAGCGTCTCGACCTCATGCGCCCTTGACGTCTGGAGTTCACGTAAATTCTCAAGTTCTTGCGCTTCCGTCATCTCTCGTTCGGTCGCCATCCGGTACTCGACGGCGAGGTCGGCCACATGGCGCTCATTGTACGCATCGTACGTGCGGCTCAACTTCTGAAGCGCGATGAGTTCACGCTCGAGCTGCTCGAGTTGTTGCTTCGTTTGATCCATCTGTTCGATCGTGTCGGACAAATGGCGTAAGTCGTCATCTGACAATGGTGGCAACGCTGCCTCGAGAATCTCGTAGATGACGGTCGGCCTGAAGTCTTTCGACAGTTTCGGGCTCCGCAACTGGATGAGCAACTTGATCAATTCTTCATAGGCATCGATCGACTCGAAGCCGAAGACGTGTTTGTTGACGAGCTGCATATACTCGCCTTGCGTCGTCACGACTTTTCCCCCATCCCCGATGACCCGTTCGAGCTCGACCCGTGAGTACGGGATTTTACTCGTCTGTGTCCCTTGGCGGTCGAGTTTATACAACTCGATGTCGATGTTAATACGGCGGTTGTCCGTGATGACGAACCCCCAGAATTTGAGTGGCTTCCCACGTTTCGCTTGAAGCCCGATCCCGGTCGTCACATATTGATTCGTCTCGGCCTTCTTATATTCGATGAACAAATAGCCTGTCCGCTCTTCCCGGTCGACGACTTCTTTCTCGCCGAGTAAATAGTCTTCCATCTTGCGCGCCCTCGAACCGAACGGGTCGAGTCGGTCCGGTGACTTCTTCCCGTCAAGTAACACGGGCAGGAAGCTCTGCATCGTCACCGATTTCCCCGATCCGTTACTCCCTCGAAGCAACAGCTTCCCATCCGAGAAATCGAACGTCTCTTCTGTGTAATACCAAAAATTGAGCAAGCCTGCCCGGTTCATTTGCCAGCGATTCTGCGCCCTCATTTCGCCAACTCCTCTTCAAATTTTTCTGGATAAACCCCGACGGTGCGACCGAACCCTGACTGGATGACAAGGATCCCTGAATCGGTCTCCACATATCCGAACTCCCATTCACGCAGGAGCGAGACGAGTTCTAGCGCCACTTTTTTTGGGGTGTCTTCTCGATATTGTTTTGGCCAGCCCGGTCCCCATTTAAGCTGGACCGCCTCAATGATTCGCTCGAATTCGGGCAACGTGACCCGAATCTCACCCATCTCGTTGACCGGCAGTTCAAGTTTCCGAAGATGACTTGCCACATGCAAGGCGACGCCCGTGATTCCTTTTTGATTCGGGAACAACGTGTACCGCTGTTTTTGGTCGGGAAGGACGAGCATGGCCGCATTTTTAAACACTTCTAACCGGAACGGCGTGAACTTCTCGAACTCATCTCCGAGTCGGTTCCTGAAGTTACGGATATAGGCGAAGTCCAGGTCGTCTTTGGACTCCCGGTACACGATTGGCGAGAACATGAGCTTGCGATACACACGTTTCCGGCGCTCATCTTCTTTTTGACGGCTCCACTCGCTCGTCAAGATGTCTTGAATCGTCTCGTAATTGAATAAGTCTTCTGGGTAAGACCGCATGAAATAGCGGGCATGGACGCTCACTTCGTACAACACTTCTTCCGTCTCGCTCATCGCGAACGAGTCGACGTCCCCGTCGACCGCACGAATCAACTTCAGTTCATCAAGTTGTTTGAGCGCGCGGACGAGCGATTTACGGTGCCGATAGTTCGTCCAATCGAGCGGCAAGTCGCCAGGGTACATCTCTTGGATGTCTTCCGTGATATGAGACAGCAAGAACTGCTCATCGACCGACTTGCTCTCTGTAAACGCGAGCGCGCAACAGAAAATCGCGTAGTCCATCGGCTCGGTGAACGCTTGGATGCCCATCCATGGCTTCGGGTCGACCGGGAGCTTCTCAAGTTTGATGAAATGTTGATGGACGATTAAATCAAAGCCAAACTTCTCTGTCACGTAACGTTTCAGTTGATGTTCACGTTCTCGGATTTTTTGGTAGATGGGCGGTTGCTCCGTTCGCAATACCCAAAACTGTTCAAAGAGGATTCCAAGCGCCTCTTGCATCCGTTCATCTATTTTTGTTTCCTCACTCATGACGTCACTTCCTCATCGATGAAGTAATATTCCACGTTCGGCATCTCAAGTGTCCCGTCGGTCGCCCGCAAGATGACACGCTCTTCCTCGAGCGTCACCCGCACGCGGCGGCCGTACTCCGTTTTGATGACCCGGTCCTCCCGTACCATCGCTTTACCGAGCCACGACAATAACAGCTTTCGCACATGCGGCTCAATCACTGGAAGTGTTTTGATCGAGATGACACCCGCTTCGATGTATCGTTCAATTGCTTCCTTCTCTTCTTCAAGTTGCTTCAAATGAAGTCGGCGCATCTCCGCAATCTTGTCAGATCGGTCGATGATGGCCCCGGCTTTCGTCGATTCTTTAAATTTCGTCGTTCGTGGTTTCGTCTCGTGCTCGATCGGTGCCTCGTCCCACACGTCGACGTACATGTCGTCGGTCGGAACGTGGTCCCCGTAAAGGTGACGCGTATGGAACACGCCGAACACGACCGAGGACAGCTCATGGGCCGTTTCAATCGTCTCGATCCCATCGAACCACTTTGCCAAATGCTCGTAATCACGGCGCCGGCTCCGAAATTGTTGATGCCGTTCGCTCATGCGTTGAACGATGCGGGTGATGCGGCGGATGGCCTCATTCGTCCGTTCTTGCAGACGTTCAAACTCGCTCTCGCCGTGCGTCGTCCCGAGAAACCATGCTCTCAAGTTACGCCACTTTTCGACTAAGTCGATCATCGGGTCCATGTCGTCTTCTTCGAACCGGAACGCCTGATGCTGATGCCGGACGACTTGTTGGAAGAACGGCTCGAGCCGATTCGTCGTGAGCGACGTCAACAAGTCCTGAATCTGCATGGCCGTCCGCTGCAGCGCGATGATGAAGTCGCGCAAATACGTCGTGAAGCGATCTTTATAGACGAGGAACGCTTCCGTCTTCATCTTATCGACGACTTTCTCACTATGAATATAGGCGATATAGTCCGACGTGTTCTGCGTGATTTGACGGAAATAGAGCATCGCATCTTCCCAAAGCTGGGCACATTCGGAATCGGGCTTTCCGTTTGCCTGAGCGATCGCCTCAAGGACGTGATAGAGCCGCTCGAACTGTGTCTTCTCGAGTGAGCCGCCGAAACTGTCGCCGAGTTGCTCGAGTTGAATCATCATCCGCTCAAACTCGACCGTGTACGGCGTACATTGGTAGCGGAAACTTTTCTTTTTGTATTCTTCAATCGTCTTCGCCTTCCGGTGCTCTTGACTGGCAATCAAGTTGCCCCATTTGACGAGCGACTCTAAATCCTGATGCAACCCGTCCATCGTGTATTCTTGAAATTCTGTATATTGCTTCAAGTACGCATAAATCTCTTCCGGATATAAAAATTCACACATCCGTTCATGCTGGATGTAGAAGTAACGTAAAATCGGACGATAGCTCCACGCCTTCTCCGCCGTCAAATACGTCGCTTCTTTGATTTTCTTTTGCAGCCCTGGTTGCATACGGTTGCCCCTCTCTGTGTTCTCCATGATTAAGCATAATACAGATCAGAGAAAGCGGAAATAGAGCATTCCTGTTTTTGGAAAGGGATGAGCAATTTTTATAGCAGGCGACTTATTAATCGTTTAATTAAACGTTTAATAAAACGCTTTTCATGTTATAGTATATGTAAGGAAAATCGTTGTGAAGGAGGCGCAAGAAGATGGGAACACTAAAAGAAAAATCAGCTGTCTCATTGACAGCTGATCAAATCATTCCAACGACAACTGTGACCCGGTCTTTTAAAAAAGTTCGTGAAAAAGCACAAGCTGTCCCTCTGTTCGTGACAAACGCACAAGGAGAAATTGATACTGTGCTCGTTGGATTTAACCAATTTGAAGAAATGACTGAATTGATTCATCAACAAGCTGCTCTTCTTGAAGAACTAGAACTACTCTCTCGTTTAAATGACGCCACTCAACATTCAGATGAGTTTGTGGATGCAGACGACGTATTCAAGGAATTAGGCATCGAATAATATGTTCAAAGTCGAATTTCATAGAAAAGCCGTCAAAGAACTCAAAAAACTAGATGCGCAGATTATCCGGATCATTAAACAGGACATCGATAAAAAATTGAAAATCGACCCCATTGGTTATGGGGAACCGCTCCGTGGTAAATTAACTGGATGTTATAAATTAAAGTACAAATCTATGAACCTTCGTCTCGTTTATACCGTCAAACAAGATCAGTTGACGATTATGCAAATTACAGAAGAAGATGAACTTGAAGGTGTTGTTCGTATTTTGTCCATCGGAGAACGCACACGAGAAAAAGTATATAAAGAAGCAGAACTAAGAAAAGCCCAAGAAGAATCCGACATGTGATTCTTCTTGGGCTTGTTTATAAGATGCCCGAGAAAATAACATCACAGGCAGCACCACCAATTAGAACGTAGTGGTCTTCATACTCCTTGAAATATTGTTTGAACGTTTCTAACCCTTCCATCCTTGCAACACCCTTTCCATCAAACGCTCGATTTCAATCTCAATCCGAGGATCTTCTTTCTCATAATCAGACAACGATAAAATGATAGACAAAGGATCCATAAGCCGCCCTTCATTTAACTCTAAGCGATATTTCACAACTTGCATTACACATGCAGGATCTTCATCGGACCGGACCGTCTTCATTTCTTTCAATCGAAGTGCTTTTTCTTCTTCACGTGTGATCGCATAAATTGGATAATCAGGTCCGTTTAACATCGTATACTCACTGAATACGGATAGACCACTTATCATGAGTGTATTGGGTTGAATCTTTTTCTCTAATCGATAGTCACGGACCACCGGGTTAAATAAATACGGATAAAAGGTGTCCCAAAACGTGTGTGTGTCTTCTTTTCTAGAAAAAACGCGTTCTTTACCATCTCGGCATACAAGTGATGAATCAATTCCCTCTAACTCATCAAAGATACGTGAAACTGTCATCTTAGAGACATCTAACTGAGTTGCCGCCTCAGCTAGAGACAATCTTGTCCAATTCTTATAAATACTGAGCAAGATAAAACGTTGAGTTTGAAGGGAAACCTTCGTCACTTCCGATAATTCACGGAGATGAGACTTGTGCAGTAGGATTCCCATAAACGGCATATAAATCTGTTCCTCATTCAGAATAAAAGGAATCCCTTTCGCTGTCATCTTGTTCATTTTATACGTAGACAACGTGTTAAAACCAAAAACAACTGGTGTATTCGTCATTTTGCTCAATTTTTTAAAATGTTTTTCAAGTGTTATGACACTCACATTTGTTTGAGGAAGTGCAAACAGAATAGATTGACCCTGAATGATCCATTGACGAAACTTATACGCATTGTTTATTGAAAGAGGCAATTGCAACTGTTTCTGTGTTTCTTTTATGTCGACATGCATCGTTTCTTCGACATAAGATTTCATCGAGGAATCCTCCTTAACATACTTTTTTTAATCATAACACAATTTATGTTATTGTTTAAAAATTAGTGTTAAACATAAAAAAACCACCCACCAGC
>NZ_JNAA01000032.1:0-91913 GCF_000696055.1 Exiguobacterium sp. AB2 | reverse complement strand
ATGATTTAATTGAATCGGTCGAAATGGTCATCCCATTCCACCGAAAATCGTTCCATTTGTTGTTCGATCGTATCGAGCACCGGATCTAAATCGTCCGAAACCTCCTCTTCCCCCGCTCGTTCGAGCGTGTGGAACTGTTCGGCCGTCTGTTCGAGACCGACCGAATACGATGCACCTTTTAACAGGTGGGCGAGTTGTTCGACTTGTTCGTGGTCCTCACGTTGGACCGCTTGCTTCAATTCAGGAAACTTGTCCTCAAACTGTTTCAAGTACGTTTGAGCGATTTTCGTTAGAAAATCTTTATTCCCGCCGGCAATTTGATGGAGCTCCGCCAACTTTTCTTCGTTAAACAGAGCATGCTTGGGCGTTTGTGACAACTCCATCCCTCCTTTGTCTGAATGTCAATCCATTCTTCCTCACTGTAGCACGTTTTCGCCAGAAAAGAAAAAATCTCCTTCTTTCCGATTGCGCTCCCCTAAACGCCTACCTATAATGAAGTTGAGCTAAGGTAGGAGGAGAACTATGCTAACGATTTACCGGACCGACGCGTCAGGACATGTCGACGAGATTGCAGACTTTGAAAAAGGCAGTTGGATTCAGCTCGTCAATCCGACGAAAGACGAGGCCGATCAAGTCATCGCCGCCTCCGGCATCCCGGAAGACTTCGTCTATGACCCGCTCGATATTGAAGAAAAACCACGGTTTGAAAAAGATGATGAAGGCCTCCTCATGATCATCGACGTACCGTACGTTGAAGAAGACGATACGGGAAGAGCCTACAACACGATCCCGCTCGGTATCATCGTGACCGGGAGACATTTCATTACCGTCTGTTCACGAGAACTTGACGTATTGAACTTGTTTTCGACCGGAAAAGCCCGCTTGTTCCGGACGAACTATCGCAGCCGATTCGTCTTTCAAATTCTGCACCGCGTCAGCATGACGTATTTGCGCTTTTTGCGTCAAATCGACCGGCGGATGGATGAGCTCGAGCAAGAGTTGCAACGATCGATGCGAAACCAAGAAATTTTTCAATTGATGAACTTACAGAAATCTCTCGTCTACTTCATGACGTCCTTGAAGGCGAATGACAGTGTCCTCGACCGAATCGTCAAGACGCCGAGTCTCGAGAAGCATGAAGAGGACGAGGAGCTACTCGACGATGTGTTCGTCGAGCACCGTCAGGCGATGGAGATGGCGTCGATTTATAACGACATCATCAGCATCAAGATGGAAGCGTTCGGCTCAATCATTTCGAACAACGTCAACTTCGTCATGAAGTTCTTGGCGTCCATCACGATCGTCTTGAGCATCCCGACGATGATCTCTGGGATTTTCGGGATGAACGTCGAAGTGCCGTTCGAAGGACAAGAGATCGGCTTCGTCATCGCCATCACGCTCATGCTCGGATTCTCGAGCCTCGCATTCTACATCTTATGGCGGAAACGGTATTTTTAGACAGAAAGCAATCACTACGTGTGGTTGCTTAATTTGTTGACTAACATGACTGACATCGCTCGTCCTTCCGGCGCCCACGCTTTCCGCAGGCAATCCCGGAGCCGCATCGCGACTCGCATCGCTGCTGGGTCTCCGTTGGATTGCTTTCCTGCAGGATTCGGGGCACCTCGGACGAGCGACGCAAACGGTTGCCATTCGGTGGCCGTTTGTCTTTATCTTCGGCTTCGAATGCCGAAGATAAAGCCTCAATCTATTCGAGTCTGAGAATGTGATAAAGGTGACTGGCCCGACTTGCTACATGACATCGGCCGGAATCAACAGGTCATAGAGGACCACATACAGGCTCAGTTTCATGTTCGGTAGGTTGGACAGCAGCGAGATCGTCTCCATGTTGGCTGGTTACAGCCAGCATCGTCCGGAATGACGCGCCACCCTAGGGCACACCGACTAGGGAATCAGCGAGACCGAGCAGCGTTTCGCGATACGGCTCGACGCCCGCCGACACGAAAGCGGCGTGCCGGACAGGGCGGCTGAAGCAAGGAAAACAAAGGAGCGTCATCCCTTCCGGAATGACGCTCCTTTTCGATCACTTTACATGAGTTTGACCGTGACGAGACAAAGGTCATCTTCAATCTCGATTTTCGGAACGAGACGTTCGGCGACGTGGTCGGCATAGCCGACACCGTATGTGGCGATGTCTTTCTCGAGCCAACGGATGCCATCGTCGATGTCTTTACTGTAGCACTCCATCAATCCGTCTGTGTACATATGCAAGACCATCCCCGGCTGCATCTCAATCTCTTTCGCCTCATAGTTCGGCTCTTCGAACATGCCGACCGGCACCCCGGTCGTCTCCAGGTGACAGACGCCTTCATCTGACGTGACGATGACCGGCGGATGGCCCGCGTTGACGTATTCGATTCGGCGGTTCGTCGTATCGATGTAACAGTAAACGGCTGTGAAGTAACTTTGCATGTCGTCCCCAGAGAACAAGAAAGTCATCTGTCGGTTCAATTCGCTCATGACGTCAACCGGGTACTGGACGTTCCCGACGAGCCCTGGCAAAATCGAACGGATGCCCATCGTGATGAGCGCCGAGGAGACGCCGTGCCCCATGACGTCGAAGATGATGACGCCATAGCGGTCCGGGGCGACTTGGAACCAAGCGTACATATCGCCCGCCAATTTTTTAGACGGTAAATAGAGCGCGCGCACATCAATCTCACCATTGCTGATTGGCGGCGTCAACGCGCTTTGTTGAATCTTTTGCGCCAAGTCGAGGTCGTACTGCAGTCGCGCCTCATATTTTTTTCGTTCATCGACGGCTGCCTTGTAGCGCAAAGCCGAACGAATCCGGGCAAGCAATTCCGTAATTTTAATCGGCTTCGTCGTATAGTCCGACGCTTCGGCGTCGAGTCCTTCGGCAATTTGTTTTTCTTCTGTTCGCCCCGACACCATGATCACCGGCAGTTCTTCGTACCCGGCCATCTGACGAATTCGCTTACACGTCTCGATACCTGAAATACCGGGCATCTCGACATCGAGTAAGACTAGATCATACCGTGACGGTGCCTGCGGATCCATGAGGAGCTCAAGCGCAGCTTCACCGCTTGAGACAGCGATTGTCTCGTAATTGTGTTGATGCAATAATTGTTCGAGAACCATCGTGTTGACCGGTTCATCATCCACAATCATAATCGCCATCTTCATCCCTACCTTCTCAGTCAATGTTCATCTAAGAGTTATTGTATCATATTTATTCGGCGGTCCGCCCATTTCAAACTTGTGACAGTTCGTCGGGTTCAAGCGTGGAGAAATGATGCAGAGTTTGGCATACTAGAATTATGAAAGCGAGGGATGCCGGATGGGATGGATATTCGCCGTGAGCGGCTTGATTATCTTGCTCGTCTTAATCGCCTCTGTCGTTGTCATCCAAAAAGGATACGCTTATAAAGACAACAAGGATGACATCGTCCTCGATTATGACGAGATCAATCGCCGCATTTTAGAAAAAGAGCAAGAAGAGAAACAAGACCGCCCATGAGGACGGTCTTGTTTTCATTTGAACTCGAATCGAAGCGCCCCATCATCGAGATAAAGGGCGGCATTGAACGTCTTTTCCCCTTTCGTAAACGTATGAACGTTCGACTGGCCCCCACCGATCATCTGCTTCAACTCGTCTTTCGAGATACCGACTCCGAGCACTTGCTTCGACATCGTGAATTTGCAGCCGTCTCGAAAACCGCTGCACCCGATGAATTTCGGATGCTCGACGAGTGCTTTCCCGCAACTCGGGCATACGCCGAACGACGGTTTTGGACGACTCGAGCCCGGGCCTTTACGCGAACCGCGTCTCGGTTCAATCGTATAGCCTTCCGGGTTGGCTGATCCGACTCGATTTTTCGCCTCATCGACGAGATGGATGGACATCTTCTTCGCTTGATCGATGAACTCGGCGGCAGAGGCCGCGCCTTGACCGATTTCATGAAGTCGCTTCTCCCATTTCGCTGTCATCGCCGGGGAAGCAAGGATGCTGTCTCCGAGGACGTCGATGAGCAGTCGCCCTTTGTCCGTCGGGACGAGCTCTTTCTTTTGAAGCATGACGTACCCGCGCTTTTTCAACCCGTCGATGATGTTCGCTCGAGTCGCTTCCGTCCCGAGCCCTTCGACCTCTTTCATGATATGAATCAACTCATCATCGTCTAGCTGGCGGCCGGCGACTTTCATCGCCAAGATGAGTGCCCCTTCCGTGTACCGTTTCGGTGGTTCGGTCTGCTTTGACAGTACTTCGACTTTTCGTTCAGCGAGCACCTCTCCTTTTTCAAGGGCAGGCAGTTCGACGTCTTTTGATTTCATCTCGACGACTTGACGATACCCCGGACTGACGACGACCGTCCCTTTTGCCCGGTACAAATCGTTCCCGTCCATTAAATCGACCGTCGTCTTCTCGAGCTTTGCCGGTTTGGCGAACGCGGCGAGGAATCGTCGGTTGATTAAATCGTAAAGCTTCGCCTCCTCCCCGCTCAACCGCATCACGTCCCCGCACGCCTCCGTCGGAATGATCGCATAGTGGTCACTCACTTTTTTCGCGTTGACGTAACGTTTATTGGACGCCGGATTCTCAGTCAAGAAAGGCGCGAGCTCGGCATAAGCCGAAGACTTCAACAGACGGGCCTTCGTCACCGGGAAGAGCGTCGCCTCGTCTGGCGTCACGAATCCGGAGTCCGTCCGCGGATAGCTGATCCAACCTTTTGTGTACAACTTTTGGGCCACATCGAGCGTCTTTTTTGCACCGAACCCGAATCGTTTCCCAGCCTCGGCTTGCAAGCCGGACAAACTGAACCAAAACGGCGGTTGTTCGATTTTCTCTTCCGTATCAATCGATTGGACGACCGCTTGACCGGAAGCGCGTTTGACGACGTCGTCCGCTTCTTGCCGGGTCTTCAATTTCGTTGTCTTCCCGACCGTATATTTTGCTTTGAAGGTCGCCCGTGATTTTTGAAGCGTCGCCTCGACCTCAAAATATGGTTCCGGTACAAACTGTTTTATTTCACGTTCCCGCTCGACGATGAGCGCGAGGGTTGGCGTCTGCACGCGGCCGAGCGAAAAGACGTCTTCAATCCCGATCGTCTTCAGTAACGTGGTATACGCTCGTGAAGCGTTCATCCCGACAAGCCAATCGGCACAGGCCCGGCTCATCGCCTCGTGATAGTACGGGACCGTCTCTTCTCCTGGTAGCAAGTTCGCGAAGCCACGGTCGACCGCCTGTTCCGTCAAACTGGAAATCCAAAGGCGCGTGAGCGGCTTCTTATTCCCGGCCAACCGCAAGATGAGCCGGACGATCGCCTCACCTTCGCGTTCGGCATCCGAGGCGATGATGATGTCCGTGATCGACTTGTCATGGAGCCATCGTTTGATCGTCTGGAACGGCTTTGACTTCCCTTTCGAAATGCGATAGTCGAACCGGTCCGGCACGATCGGGAGCGCCTCGTACTTCCATGACTTCCATTCCGGTCGGTAATAGGCCGGCTCTTGCAACTCGCACAGGTGCCCGACCGCCCAAACGACGATCGCCCCTTCCGGGAAACGGGCACACGGCGAGATTTCAATCTCTTCTTTCCGTTTTTTTGACGGATATGGGGCCGCAAGCTTTTGTGCTTGCGATGGTTTCTCGGCAATGATTAGTCTCATATCGTTCCTTTCCTCTGTGACGCGACTACAATTGTTTGCGTCACGATTCGAGTTTATGTTGGTCGCTCTGTCATTTTACTATATCATTAGGAGGATTACATACATACAAAAGGAGGGCCATCGATTGTCTTATCTGATTCTTTTTGCTGCCGTCTTTTTCTTATCAACGAGCGTCCTCTTCGTCAAATGGACGTCCGCACCAGCCGAGACGGCCGCATTTTATCGCATGTTGTTCTCGAGCCTGATGCTGTTGCCGTTTCTCGATTATCGGTCGCTCGTCTCCTTGCGGACGAACACCCGCTATGCGATCGGGCTGAGCGGCGTCTTGCTCGCCTTCCATTTCTGGTTATGGTTCTTATCGCTCGACTATACGACCGTCGCGAGCTCGACACTATTCGTCACATCGAGTCCGATTTTTGTGTTAATCGGGAACGCCGTGTTCTTCAAAAAACGACCGACACCGAAAGGACTCACGTTCGCCCTCGTCGCCGTTCTAGGCGGCATGCTCGTCGCGGCCGGTGATTTCCAGCTCGGTCGGGACGCACTCATCGGGGACGCGCTCGCTTTAGCGGCCGCTATCTTGATTGCCGGCTATTGGCTCGTCGGACAACACGTCCGGACGGAGATGAAGACAAACGACTATTCGTTTAGCGTCTATATCGTCGCGACAATCGTGCTCGGCTTCATGCTGCTCGTTCGCGATACGACGTTCGTCGCCTTTGAGACGGTCAACTGGTGGTATTTCATCGCCCTCGCCTTCTTCCCGACGCTACTCGGGCATAACTTATTCAATTATGCGCTTGCCCGTGTGAGCGCCACTGTCGTCAGCATCACCATTCTCGGAGAAGCGCTCTGGGGCATGTTGTTCGGCTTCTTCTTTTTCGAGGAACGGCTCGGCCCGTTCCAGCTGATTGGGGCAGCCGTCTTACTCGGCGGGATATACTTGTTCTTAAAAGAAGACGCCCGCTCTGTAAGAGCGGACGTCGCTTCATAAGTTGGTCGCTTGTTTGACTTCCTCTTCTGCCGGGCGGAATAACAGTTTCCGATCCCAGACGGCCATGCCGACCGCTGTCAAAAACGTCAGCGCGTCGGCAATCGGAAACGCGAGCCAAACGCCGAACACGCCAAGGTAAGACGGCAAGATAAACACGAGCGGGATTGTGTAAAGCGTCTGACGCGAGAGCGATAAAAACATCGCCACCCGTGCCTTGCCGAGCGATTGATAGATGCCGTTGATGAGCATTTGGACGCTCGGTAAAAACGACGCGGCGAACAGGACATGGATTGCCGTGACCCCACCAGCGATGAGTGCGGTGTCGTTCGTGAACATGCGCATGAGCGGGTTCGGGAACAGCTGAAGTGTCAGCCAAATCAACACGGCGATCGCGAGGCCGGCCCGAAGCGCCGTCCAAATCGTCTCGCGCATTCGTTCGAACTGGCGCGCGCCAAAATTATAGCCGACAATCGGTTGCATCCCTTGCACGATGCCCATGATCGGCATCCCAACGAGCGCCATAAATTTGTTGATGATGGCGAAAATGGCCAACTCTTCTGTCCCGCCGTACGTCCCGAGCATGACGTTCACACAAACGAATAAAATCGATTGGGACACCATCATGATGAACGACGAGGATCCAATCGCCATAATTTCTTTCAACTCGCCGAAACGAAGCCGAAACTTCCGCCATTGGAAGTCGAGCGCCGTTCGGCGTTTTTTTGAGAAGAAAAAGCGTAGCATGAGAATCGAACCGACGACTTGCGCGAGTGCGGTCGACCAGGCCGCCCCGTAAATGCCCCAACCGAACGTGAAGATGAAGAGCGGGGTCGTCACCAAATTCACGACGACCGTCGTGAGCATCACTTTCATCTGATACGGCGCTTGTCCTTCGGCCCGTACCATCGCACTGGCCGCGAGCGTGAACATGAAGAACGGAGAACTGATCAGTACGACAGATAAGTATTGTTGACTCAACTCCATGATGGCGGCCGTCGCCCCGAAGACGGTCAAAATCGAATCGAGCATAAAGAAGGCCGAACTGACGGCAAAGGCGGCGAACACGCCGACGAGGACGAGCACGTTTAAAAACGTCACGGCCGCGCCGGCGTCATCTCCTTTTCCGAGCTTCCGGGAACTGATGGAAGCGCCCCCTAACCCGACCGCGCTTGAGACAGCCATGAGAATCATTTGAATCGGAAACGCAATCCCAATCGCCGCAACTGCTGACGCCCCGATGCCACGTGCAACAAAGATCGTATCGATGATGTTATAGAGCGCCGTCACGAGCATCCCGATCATCGCCGGGAGCGACAGTTTAAACAGCAGTCGCGCAATCGGCTCGGTCCGGAGTTGCTCCGTATTTTGATTCATCCTTCCATCCCCTCCATCTCTTATGGTAATAGGGTAGCAAGATTGAATGGAACGGTCGACTATGTTGTCTTGTGCGATGTGTCACGTTTCAATCGCGGCAATTTCCTTCACTCTGACTTTTCGCTTGCGCATGATGAAGTCGACGTCGACCGGATAATCGACGCGGACACGAACGGTCATCATCGCCTGATGGGCCGTCTCGACGGACTTCCCTTCGACGTCCCACATTTCCTCAATCCGTTGTGTGAACCGTGTAAAACCGGGACCGAAAAACTCGACCTCCTCCCCACATCGGAAATGGTTTCGTTGTTCGAGCGTGGCTTCACGAGTCTGTTCATCGTATGCGATGACGCGCGCCGCGAACGCATATTGCGGGATGGCACGTCGCTGTCCGAACAGTTGCTCTCTCTCGGTCGGCGTCCCGTAATAAAAGCCGGTCGATAGTTCACGCTGGGCCGCTTTCCAAATCTCCTCTTCCCAAGCCGGGTCGAATTCGAACGCTTCGGGATCGTCACAATAGGCATCGATTACTTTTCGATACACGTTACAGACCGTCGCCACATAATGAATCGACTTCATCCGTCCTTCCACTTTTAAACTGTCGACACCCGCCTCGACCAAGTCTGGAATGTGACGAACCATCGATAAATCGACCGAGCTCATCGAGAACGGTTCCTCGTCTCGGGCTTCCATAGCCGGGGTCAAGAGTTCATCGGCTTCAAAAAAACCATATTTCCACCGACAAGACTGCGCACAGCCGCCTCGGTTCGCGTCACGGAGCGCCATATGGTTCGAGAGCGTGCATCGACCGGAGTACGAGATGCACATCGCCCCATGGACGAACGTCTCAATCTCGACGTCCACGTGTCGCTTCATTTCCCTGATTTCTTCCATCGAGACTTCACGTGCGAGTACGACCCGCTCCAACCCTTCCGCTTTCCAGAATCGAAGCGTCTCGTAGTTCGTCGCCGAGGCTTGTGTCGACAAGTGGACCGGAAGCCCAGGTGCTTCCGAGAGACAGACCTCAATCATCGCTGGATCGGAGACGATGACGGCATCAATCCCGATGTCACGTAACGTCGTGAAGAACGTGCCCGCCCCTTCGATATCGCCTTCGTGCGTAACCATGTTGGCGGCCACATACACTTTCGCTGCATTCGCATGGGCGAACGCAATCCCTTCTTGCATTTCGTCATAACTGAAGTTTCCGGCGCGCGAGCGTAAACCGAACTGTTGCCCGCCGATATAGACCGCGTCCGCCCCGTATCGAATCGCCATCTTCAATTTCTCCAAGTTCCCTGCCGGTGCCAATAATTCTGGTCGTCTTCTCATCATCGTTCCCTCACTTGATCTCTTCTGGATTTCGTAACAGTAGTCCGGTTCCGAGCCGGAACGGTTCAGGCTGGAGTGCGGCCAAGCGCCGCTCCATCTCGAATCGGTCAAACTTGGCGTTCAACAGGTGCGAGCGGGCCTGACTAAACAAGGCGACAATTTCAACGAACTGCTCCCCGGCATGCCATCCGTCAAGCTTCCACGTATGGAGCCCGTTTCGGAACAGTTCGGGCAGTTGGGCCATTAACGTCAAATCCTCTGAAAAGACGTGGGTGCCGTTCGCATCTTCGTAAATCGGATAACGGCTCGTTTCATCATTCGGTTCGCTTATATAATATTCACGCATCTCCCCCGACTCGTTTCGTCCTAACTCGTTGAAGTAGTTCGTTACGAGTGGACGTTTAGAATGGTGGATACATGTCGGACCGTATACTTGTACCTCAATCGGCAGACCAAGTTGACGCTGAATCTGATTAAGTTCGGTCAACGTCACTTCACGGGCGACGACGGCACCGATCGCTTCCCGCTTCGCCCAAAATTGAATCTGCCGGGCCGACGTGACGAGCGTTTGAGCGTCGTACCAATAGGGGATATTGGCTTTACGGATTAATGAAATCGCACCAGGGTCGCCGGCCGTCACACTGTCGACCCTAATCGTTTTTAACGCGCTCAAATAGTCCGGTAATGACGCGATTTGATCGTTGTGCATCAAGTTGTTCACGGCGACCGTGACTTCTTTTCCATATCGATGTGCAAGCGCTGTGACTTCTCTCACAGCCGAGAGCGACCAGTCACCTTTGTGACGCAATCCATACGTCGACTCTCCGACGATGAGACGGTCTGCCCCCGCTAATATAAGTGCTTCTGCTTGCGCGACGCTTTGCGCCGTCGCGATTAACTGAATCATCATCTCATTCTCTTCTCCTGACTTTGTGAGTCTAATCACATATTCTTGCTATACTCTAGCATACGTTTCGATATGCGAGCGAGGCAGGAATTTAACATCTCGTGAAGAAATGAGTAACAATGTATGACTTTTCTAAAGGAGTGAACCACTTTGTCCAAAACAGCTTTAATCACTGGAGCCTCGACCGGCATCGGTCTCGACCTCGCCGTATTGGCTGCCCGCGATGGGTATGATTGCATCCTCGTGTCACGAAACGAGCCCCGCCTACATGAATTGAAGAAAGTGCTCGAAAAGCGATACCGGGTGAACGTCCACGTCTTCGCCCTCGATTTGTCGGAACATCAGGCTGCGAAGCGACTGACCCACGCCATCGAAGAAGCCGGGTTGACGGTCGACTTTCTCATCAACAATGCCGGGTTCGGCACGGCCGGGGAGTTCATCGACTTGGATGCAGAGACCGAAGCCGAAGAAGTCCGCCTGAACGTCAACGCCTTGACGGAATTGACGAAGGCCTATTTGCCAGACATGGTCCGCCGCAATCACGGTCATGTGTTAAATGTCGCCTCCGTCGCAGCGTTCCAGCCTGGTCCATACATGGCGGTCTATTATGCGACGAAAGCGTATGTCCTCTCCCTCACCGAAGCGCTTCATGCCGAAGTGAAAGGCACCGGTGTTCACGTCAGCGTCCTCTGTCCGGGTCCGACCGACACAGGCTTCTTCAATCGAGCCGGCAGCGAGATGATGGTATCGAAAATGCCATCGCACCTTGTCGCTTTCTTCGGATACAAAGGGGTCATGAACAATAAACGTGTCATCGTGCCAGGGCTATCGAACCAATTGCTCGTCGGCGCGGCGAAACTAATGCCACGCGCCGTCAGCCTCGAAATTTTACGACGTTTCCAAAAACCGACCGACGCGGCAGTGGAACAAGTTCCGAACGCATAGAAAAACCGTAAAGCGCTGCGGCGCTTTACGGTTTTTTACGTGTCGGCCAATCGACGACGTGGAACAGGCGCTTGATGAGGACGACTGCAGGAATGAGGAGCATCAGCCCGGTCACAGCCACGCTCGTGACAGCGAGGATGGAAGCGGTCGATGCTTCCCGTGACATGATCGCTTGAACCAAGTCGATGGACTGGATGGACAAGACGATCATGAGTGCCGGCCAGACACTCGCGGCGAGCACCCCGACCATCGCATAACGCGTCCGGACGAAGCGGCGAAGAATGAAAAAGATATGAAGTCCGATGAAGAACAATCCGATGAAGAGGAACATGCCAAATTCATAGACGTTGATATAATCACTCACGATGCATCACCTCACTCTTTCCATAACATTTACCCTTCGTCCCGGACAAATATGCGAACAAACAGATCTCGCAAGACGAGCAAGAAGAAAACGTTACCGACGCCATGAGCCAAGTCGAACGGTACGCTCAAGATGAGCAAATTCACGAATTCACTGCCAATCACCTCGGCGTAAGCGACGTTCGTCGTCCATCCGAACAGAAAGCCCGCCGCTAGACCGGTGAGACCGAGCAAGAGTCTCGACTTCATAAGTATTCGCCGAAGCGCGACCACCGTCGTCACGACGACGAGCCACCCTAGAAACTGATACAAGACGAACGGACCGAGTCCGAGCAACAGTCCGGATAAAACCGGGACGAACAAGGCGAGCATCGCGGCACTCGTCCACCCAAAATACAGTGCGGTCAACATGATGATTGCCGTCGTCGGTTGGACGTTCGGAATGGCGACGAACAGCCAACGACCGATGACGGCCACGGCGAGCAGCTGGGTCAACACGGCCAATGGGGTTGTCGTCCGTTCGAATCGGGACATTAACCCGTACGCCATCACAGCGCCGACGAGGAATGTGACCATACGAGACTCCGTTCCATGAATGCTTCTTTTGTTCCATCGAAGACGATGGTGCCATTCGATAGCGACACGACTCGATCGGCATGCTCGAGAAGGACGGGATCATGAGACGCGCAAATAAGCTGAGCGGTCTGTCGCTTTTCAAGGAGCGCCCGACAAAAATGCCGCCGCTCTTCATCTGTCAGACCGACAGTCGGTTCGTCGAGCAAGACGATCGGGACATCCGCGACGAGAACGGCCGCCAGCTGGGCGACCCGACGGTTCGACGCCTCCGGGAACGGACCGTATTCTTCCTCGGCCGGTAAATAAAGCGGGCGTCCCACTCGCTTGATTTTCCCTTGAAGCGGCCGAATGCTTTTCGCTAGCAGCTCGAGTAGTGTCGACTTTCCGCTCCCGTTCGTGCCAATCAAAACGGTCAAGCCGGGCTTGTCCGCCGTGAACGTCGCATGTTCGACGGCATATGCAGGTTGCAGCGGATGACGGTAAGACACGTCACGAGCCGAAATTTCGACTTCCCCAATTGAAGGGGCGACTGAAAAGGCGGATGCGGCACCGGCCTCACGCGCCCGCTCCGTATACGCCACTTTGACGCCGAGATGGGTGAGACGTTCCAATAACATCGTCAAGTGCTCGCGACGATATCGATCAAGATGGCGGAACGGCTCATGTAACACGAGCGCCTGTGGCCGTCTCATGAGCGCATGGGCGATTCGGACGAGTTGGCGTTCGCCGCTCGAGCATTCATCGAACCGCTTATAGAGCAAGTGATCGATTTGCAAGATGGCGACGACCTCGGACCCATATAACGGGTCCTCCTCGATGAGCAAGGAGGCGACCCTGCCAGCGAGCGGTGAATCGAGTTTAACGGGCGTCGCGCCATTGGTGGTCACCCACTCATCGACTCGTCCCTGTCCGGAAGATAACCATTCCATCGCGTAGCCCTCCTTTCGTTAAATACGGATACAGTAACCAAATGACTGGCCACCCTAAATAAATCGCTATGAAACAAATCCCCATGACAATCAGATGGGTGACGTCATGCAAGCCGAGGCGTCGCAGCCGCGCCTTCGCGTATACGGGCTCATCGCGTTGGCTCTCAATCCCTACGACCACCGCCTCCTGCCAGTCTTGACGCGCATGACTCTTCAAGGACAGACGCACGGCCCGTTCCATCGAAGGAATGAGCGCCCATCCGCCGTAAAGAAGTTTCGTCGACCGCGGCCAACGCTCGAGTAAAGGCAACAGCCGATCAAGCTTTAGGAAACGACTGACCCAGACCATCCCGAACAAGAACGTCGCCAATTGGACGAGTTGACGCGTAACCCGCGCCGTCGAAACGTCCCATCCAATCAAGACGGGGGAAAACGAGATGAGCGTGAACGCGATGAGCACACCGGTCATCGCCAGCGGAAACCGGCGCTCGATGAGGAGCAGACCGACCAAGCCGAATAAGAGCCAAAGCGATCCGTTCAAATGCACGATGACGTACAGATGCGCCAAAAGAAAGAAAAGTAGCGTGACCGGATGTCTTCGCTCCCAATCCGCCTCATTCGAAGAAAGAAATCGCATCTTCTTCAAAACGCCATTGAATGATATCGGTCGACTCGACTTCTTTCGCTCCGGCACCTTCGTCACCCGGGCTACCGTTGAATGCATACACCCAACCTGATGATTGCCCTTCTGATTTTTCCTCGATGCCATCGATTCCGGTGACGTATGTCATCTCTCCGTCGCCTACCGATTCAATCTCTAGTTCCGTCGCTTTGAGCGCATCCATGACCGTCGCCCCTTCATCGAGACAGACGCTCTTCTCATGGAAGAGCGTCTCTTCCGTCGCCGCGTTGTATACAGAGATGGTCGGTTCGACGGCGCATCCGTCGCTTGCCTCTTCAGTCCCAGTCCCGGCACAAGCCGTGAGCATTGGGACGAGTAAGCCTAACAGGAGTAATCGTTTCATTGGTCCGTCAAATCCTCTCGTTGGTGAATGGAATAGTTGTATAAAATAATATAACGCTCTCCGGTGCTCCTTCCTTCTCGGGTGAGTCCCGACAGTTGGATGCTGTTGGCAAGCACCGGGTCACGTTGGAGCCAAAACTTGACGACGCGGCCTTCCCGGTTAATCATGAACATCGCCTCGTTCTCATACGTATACATGTCGTACAGCCCGTCGAAAGCGAGCTGGACGAGCGGCGCGTTCACTTGGTCCACGAAGTCTTGCCACTCCGTATCCCCGACCGCATTTAACACGCGATCAAAGTCGACGAGTTTTTCGAAAAAAGCACGCCCTGAATCTTTGTTCAACTCGTCGACTTGCCGGTAAGACAATTCGCCCGATTCGTCGTAAGTGATGCGAATCTGTTGGAACGAATTGCTACGTTCGACGAGGAGCAAGTACTCGAGTGACTGCAAGTCGCCGTCCCGAGTGAACACCATTTTGCTGCGGTCGAGCTTAATCGCTTCCGCGTTGACCCGACGCAAGATGTGGTTCGTCATCTGGTCAAACGAATCATCTTGAATCGAGACGGCCCCGATTTGTTGCGACTCGGCCCGAAACTCAGATTGGTCGAACAGCGGGACGAACAACAGCACGATAAAGAAAAAGAAGCCGACGAGTGCCCCGTACCATTTGTAACGGCTGTTCCGTTTCGGGAAAAACAAGAAAGATAACAAAAAACCGATTGGAATATGGAATCCGCCGATTGGGAACGAGACGATTCCGAGCAATGAGTAGAACAAGAACTTTAAGAAGAAGCGCGGTTCCGGTTCTTTCAGCTGGTTCAAGCGCAAGCCGAGCAACACGCTGATGACGAGAAACCCTAGCCACACGTAAAGTTGAATAGTCACATCAATCCCCCACTATGATTTCATCAAAGTCGGACGCGACGTGGCTATTGCCGAACGCCGTGACGACTTCCGCCTTAAACTCCGACTCCCGTCCTTGATAGCGTGCCGAGATATGTGTCACAATCAATTGACCGACACGACACGTCTTCGCGAGCGCTGCCGCCTCGACCGTCGTCGAATGACCGTATTGTCGGGCGAGTTTTGCCTCGGCCTCCATGAACGTCGCCTCATGGACGAGCACATCTGCGTCCCGGGCGAGCCGCTCCGCATTCTCACAAGGCACCGTGTCCCCAAGAATCGCGATGACGGGCCCGGTGACTGGCTCTGTGACGTATTCTTTAGACGCGTACGTTTTCCCTTCAAACTCGAACGTCTCAACCTGCTTGATTTGACCGTAAATCGGCCCGTTCGGGATGCCGAGCGCCTTCACTTTGTCGACGAGGAGCGTCCCTGGGCGAATCGGCGCCTCAATCCGGAACCCGTACGACGGAAAACGGTGTTCGAGCTTTTTCACCGTGACGCGATGACCGTCCTGGAGAAATTCGTCTCCATCCTTATACTCGACGATGGTCAACGGATACCCTAGATATGACCCCGTCACGTTCAGCGTCATCTCGAGCCATTTCTTAATCCCTTTCGGCCCATAAAGCGTGAGCGGGTCCGTCCCCGCGAGCGCCGAGCGCGTCGATAAAAAACCCGGCAAGCCGAAGACGTGGTCGCCATGGAGATGGGTGATAAAGACAGCAGACACTTTCCTTGGCTTCAATGACGTATGGAGGATTTGATGCTGTGTCGCTTCGCCGCAATCGAACAACCACGTCTGTTTCGGTAATGTCAAACCGAGCCCGGACACGTTCCGTTGTTTCGAAGGCATCCCTGACCCAGTTCCTAAAAAATGTAACTTCATAAATAATTTTGTCCTTTCTTGTACACCGTTCCATGCTATACTTAACGTAATCGTTGAAAAGGATGTGATCCGTGATGAAAACAGTTGACCATTCCGACACTGTCTATCAAGTGATTCGGGAACGAGCGACTTTGTTGAATCGCAAACACCAACAAGAAGAAGGCACCTCAATCCGCATTCACGACATAGCACTAGAACTTCACTGTACCGATGAACTTATTCTCGAGTCGCTGGAGTTCGCCGCATAATTGCACGAACACATACGAAGAGCCGACGTCATGTCGGCTCTTTTTTGGTTACTTGTTCGGTGTGGCGACGTGCTTGACGATTTCGACGACGTACTCGACGATTTTATACAGTTCTGTGAGCGGCATCCGCTCGTTCGTCGTATGAATCTCTTCATAGCCGACGCCAAGGTTGACCGTCGGAATGCCGCCTCCCGCGATGACGTTCGCATCGGACCCACCGCCCGAGTGAAGGATGCGCGTCGGACGGCCGATTGAAGCAGCCGCCGCTTTCGCGATCTCGACGACCTCGTCACCTTCTTCGAACTTGAAGCCAGGGTACATGATGTCGATGTCGACTTCCGCACGTCCACCTAGAGTGGCCGCTGTCTCAAGATACGCTTGCTTCATCGCGTCCGCTTGTGCTTCCATCTTCTCCTGGATGAGCGAACGCGCCTCCGCGAACACCTCGACGTAATCACAGACGATGTTCGTCGCTCGTCCGCCTTCGAACCGTCCGATGTTTGCCGTCGTCTCTTCATCAATCCGCCCGAGCGGCATCTTCGCAATCGCCTTCGCTGCGATTTGGATGGCCGACACCCCTTTCTCAGGGGCGACGCCGGCATGAGCCGTCTTCCCGTAAATCCGTGCGTTCACTTTCGCCTGCGTCGGCGCGGCGACGATGATGTCCCCGACCGGGCCGTCCGAGTCGAGCGCGAAACCGAACTTGGCTTCGATTTTAGACAAATCGAGCACTTTCGCCCCGACAAGGCCCGACTCTTCGCCGACCGTGATGACGAACTGGATTTGACCGTGCGGAATCGCTTCCTCTTTCAACACGCGCACGAGCTCAATCATCGCCGTGAGGCCGGTCTTATCGTCCGCCCCGAGGATCGTCGTCCCGTCCGTGATGACGTAGCCGTCTTTGATACTCGTCTTGATGCCTTTACCAGGCGTGACCGTATCCATATGCGCCGTGAAGTAAATCGGGTCGACACCTTCTTTCGTAGCCGGAACGGTTATGATCAAGTTGTTCCCCGCATGATCCGTCTTCGTCGATGCGTCATCCTCATAGACGTCACAGCCGAGTTCAGTGAACACCGCTTTCAAGTGCTCACAGATGACCGCTTCTTCTTTCGTTTCTGAATCGATGCCGACAAGTCCTAAAAACGTGTCGAGCACGCGTGTCTCGTTTACCATAAAAACCATCCCTCCATCCAAACATTTCTTGGTCATTATACCAAACTCATGACGATTGCACGAACGTTTTCCATTCTGTACAATGGGGTCAAACGTGTAATGGAGGAACGACATGAAAAATAAACAAAAGAAACGACAGCGCATCATTCAAATCGGCGTTGTCGTCATCGTATCAATCTTTTTGCTCAGCACGGTGCTCTCGAGCATGGCCATGTTCTTTTAACAGCAGAATGTAGCGCTCTTTTAAAATCAAGTAGCTCTTCACATCCGACAAGATATTGAGCAGCGACGAACGTACCTCGAATTCCTCACGTGACGTGGGGAGGGGTACGTTTTTTCGGTAGTGGTCGATCGTCGCATCGAGCTCACGGAGGAACGCTGACGCGTCGGCCCGCTCATTCACATTGTCCCCGACAAGGCGGAGGAACGTCGCGACCGGTTTTGCCTCATCGACGACGAGCGTGATCTCACGGGCGTTGTCGACGATTCGTTTCAAGATGTCATACTGGCGCTCGCGCATCCGGAAGTAGAGGTAATCCATATCCTCGTTCCGTTTCCCGATCGAATTCCCCATCCGGCGAAGCGCGAGGTCTTTTCCTTGCTTCAAATAATCGCGCGTCTTCAAGAGCATCATGGCGTGGTCGTTGTAGATGCCTGTCTCGACACAAGCCGCGATGTCATAAAAATACACGGCGAGCGCCCGGTCGATGTTGTCTTTAATGCGTTCAATCTCCCGGTCGAGTGCCGGCATGTACATGTTGACGATGAGCCCGACACCGACACCGATCGCAATCAACAGTAATTCGTTCATGAACAACTCGATTGTGAATCGACCTTCTGTATACAGATGCGTCAAGATGACGACGCTCGTGATCATCCCGTCCTGCAGTTTGAGCTGTTGTACGAGCGGGATAAACATGACAAAATATAACGTAAGTGTGGCCGGTGAGTAGCCGAGGAGCGTGAACATGAGCGCACCCATGCCGATGGCAATCAAACTCGCCATGACCCGTTCATACGAGGCACGGAAGGATTTCTTCCTTGTCTCTTGAATACTGAGAATGGCGATGATGGCTGCGAACACATAGTAATCCAAATGAATCGTCTCAGCGATGAGCATCGCGATCCCGGCGGCGACGGCCGTCTTCAGCGTACGTGACCCGATTTTCATCAAATCCCCCCTTTCTCATACAAAATTGTTCACTAGTTTCGCGTGTTTGGCAATCCTTATGTTTGGAAGTGATGGAACATGAAGACAAAACAGAAAAAAATCCTCCCTTCCCTCGTCATCCTCGGTATCGCCGTCATTGGTTTTCTTTGGCTCGAGGGACGCTCCGTCGGCACGTATACGGTCAAGACGTACGTCGACGGCACGACCGAGACGCGACAGTTCGAGTCGCTCGATGAGGCAAGATCTTATATGGAACAAGGCGAACAGCGCGCCCTCGTCGGACCCGATGGTGACGTCATCGACTTCACCGGCTCCGGTATCGCCGTGACACCGACGGACGAGGTCACTTACCTCTTTAAAGACGCCGCCTTGTCCGAGCGGCAGTCGTATGTGGCCGGAGGTACTCGATTGCGATTGCTCGAGCGTGGGAACGACCATTTGAAGGTGCGCATCTCAGGCGCGGACGTGTATGTGCCGCTCGCAAACATGACGCTCTATCCGGACGCACTCGTCGAGCGACGCGGATTCTATGAAGTCCGTGACGGCGACGTGTATCACACCGTCGAGGCGAACGACTTTTTGGCCGGCACGTTTCTCGTCGGACCGGCCGGCGGGGCGGCGCCGGATCGCTATTATACGGAGAACGTTCGCGACGTGTTTGCCTCGCCGTATCAATTCGCCTCAATCGAGACACCTGCCCCATACGGAGCGGCTGAACTAGACCGTTTTCTCGAGACGCTCGCTGACTCTCCGCTCAAAGGAAAAGGTGCCGCCTTCAAGGACGCAGAAGCGAAACATGGCATCAACGCCGTGTTCCTCCTCGCCGTTGCCGGGCACGAGTCGAGTTACGGCACGTCGGCCATCGCCCGAGACAAGAACAACTTGTTCGGCTTCAAGGCGACCGATGACGACCCGAGCGGGAACGCGGCGGCGTTCGAGACCGTCGAGGCGAGCATCGATGCGGCGGCACGATTGTTCGCCGAGAAGTATGTGACCGGGGCGTATGCGCGTGGCCCGTACCCAGGGAACAAACAAACAGGCATCAACATCTATTACGCTTCAGACCCGTACTGGGGTGAGAAAGTTGCCGGCACGATGTATCGGATCGACCGTGCCCTAGGCTCTGCATATTATGAACGAATCAAGTGATGGTGCACGCCATCACTTTTTTTATTGCAGGAATTCCCCCGTCACATCAAGAATACATGAATGAACGACCATTCATTTTTAGAGGGGGAATATGTATGAAAACGATTTGGATTACAGGTGGGTCGTCCGGTATGGGGAAAGCGATGGCGCTCAAGTTCAAACAAGAAGGCTGGAACGTGGCCATCAGCGGCCGAAACGCAGAACGGCTCGATGAGGCGATGGCCGAGCTGAACGCGATCGACACTGGACAGGCGTTGGCCGTCCAGCACGACGTCCGCGACTATTATGGATGCAAGCAGGCACTTGAACGCATCATCGACTCCTACGGACCGGTGCATGCGCTCGTGAACAACGCCGCCGGTAACTTCGTTTGTCCGACGCTCGACTTGACGCCGAATGGTTGGACGAGCGTCATCGACATCGTCTTAAACGGCACGTTCAACTGCACGCATGCGCTCGGAAAACATTGGGAAGCTGAACAGATACGCGACGGCTCAATCATCAACATGGTCGCCTCCTACGCCTGGCAGGCCGGGGCCGGTGTCGCACCGAGCGCCGCCGCGAAAGCCGGTGTCCTCAATTTGACGCGGACGCTCGCGGTGGAATGGGGCTATCAGTTCGGCGCGCGCATTAACGCGATTAGCCCGGGACCGATTGAACGGACGGGCGGCGCCGACAAACTCGCGGTTCACGTAAAGGAAGTGGAACGCATCCGACGGAACGTCCCGCTCGGACGCTTCGGCACACCTGAAGAGATTGCCGACTTGGCGTTTTGGATGACGTCGGATGAGATGCGTTATTTGAACGGGGAATGCATCTCGCTCGATGGCGGTCACTGGCTCAATAAACATCCATTCTAACAATAAATGGCCGAGGAGCTCCTCGGCCATTTCATATGTCGCTTCCGTTCCATTCCGCCTCGAACCGTTCCAAAAATGTCAGGAGGAACGTATGGCGTGCACGCGCGATTCGTTTCGCTTCCTCCGTATGCATGCCGTCAAGAAGCCGAAGCAATTTCTCATGAAAATGTGAGATTGCGCTCGATTCTCCATATAACGCGGTGCCGCTCGCACCGGCGTATTGAAACGTCCGGGCGATGCCGATCGCCCCCATCGCATCGAGCCGATCGGCGTCTTGGATGATTGCCGCTTCCAGCGAGGACGGCGCCGAACCTTTTGAGTATGACGTCTCCGAAATGACATCCAGGACGTGTCGGCGCAACGCGTCTGACACGTCGAGTGAATCCAGATGACGCTTCACGAGTCCCGCTTCCCGACCGAGCTTACGGTCTTCGACGTCATGCAAGAGAGCCGCAAGCGTCACGACGAGGCGGTTGACCGCTAGTCCGTCAGAGAGCACTTCGGCCAGTCGCCTCACCCGTTCGAGGTGGGCGACGTCGTGTCCGGTATGGTCGTTTCCGTGAAGTTCCGCGACGAAGCGTTCTGTCGCGTCAATCACCTCGTTCGATTGCATCAAATCTCAATCGTCGCGTTCGGTTCAATCAAGAGACCGCGTTGATGCAACTGGTCACAGAATGCCCGGGCATCTTGTTTGATTGGCGGGAACGTGTCGAAATGAATCGGGACGACCCGTTTGGCTTGTAGCCAATGCGCCGCGTCGAGCGCGTCCGTCGGTCCCATCGTGAAGTTGTCCCCGATCGGGAGGAAGGCGACATCGATTTCAAACCGCTCCCCGTACAGCTTCATGTCGGAGAACAGGGCCGTGTCACCTGCATGATAGACGGTCAAGCTGTTCGTCTCGATGATGAAGCCCCCTGGCATGCCCATGTAAACCGGGGTGTCGCCCATGTCGAGGCTGGAGCTGTGAAACGCTTGCGTCATCGTCACACGGCCGAACGGAAAGGCGTTGCCACCGCCGATGTTCATCCCGTGGACCGAGAAGCCTTTCTTCTCATAATACGTGGCGAGCTCGTGGGTCGCGACGATTGTCGCCCCGGTCTTGTTTGCGATCAATTCCACGTCCTCGATGTGATCGAAATGGGCGTGCGTGAGCAAGATATAGTCAGCCGGCACGGTCGCTGGATCGACGTCCGTGTGCGGGTTGCTCGTCAAGAACGGGTCGATGAGGACATTCACCCCATCCATATCAAATAACACCGTTGCATGGCCATAGTACGTAATCTTCATCATGATTCCTCCCTTAACTGGTGTCAGCTGGAACGGTTCACTTACAAGACTTTCTCTAAGAAACGCTTCGCCCGGTCGGTCTGCGGGTTGAGGAGCAGGTCCGCGGGTTTGCCTTCCTCCATCAAAATCCCTTCATCGAGGAAGAGGACACGGTCCGCGACTTCACGTGCGAAGCCCATCTCGTGTGTGACGACGACCATCGTCATTCCCGTCTCGGCGAGTCCTTTCATGACGTCGAGTACTTCGTTGACCATCTCTGGGTCAAGCGCAGACGTCGGCTCATCGAACAACATGACGTTCGGTTCCATCGCGAGTGCACGGGCGATGGCGACCCGTTGTTTTTGACCACCGGACAGTTGGCTCGGATAAGCGTTTATTTTTTCAGATAAACCGACCCGCTCGAGCAACTTCTTCGCCCGTTCGACCGCCTCGGCCTTGCTCACCTTCAACACGTTGATTGGCGCATACGTCAAGTTGTCGAGCACGTTCATGTGCGGGAACAAGTTGAACTGTTGGAACACCATCCCGATATTTTGGCGCGCCTTGGCGACGTTGGCACCTTTTTTCGTCAATTCGAACCCATCGACAACGACCGTCCCGGACGTCGGGACCTCTAACATGTTGAGGCAACGAAGGAACGTCGACTTCCCTGAACCGGAAGGGCCGATGACGGCGACGACCTCGCCACGCTCAATCGTCGTCGTGATGCCTTTCAATACTTCTAACTCACCAAACTGTTTGTATAAATCGTTAACTTGAATCATCTGCCATCACTCTTTCTAAGCCGTTTTTCAAGGCGCTGACCGAGATACGTCAACACCATCACTATCGTAAAGTATATCACACCAGCGAACAGAAGCGGTTCGAAGTAGATCGCCTTTTGCCCACCGACGATTTGGGCGCGACGCATGATGTCGAGCACTCCGACTGTCGAGACGAGCGCCGATTCTTTTGTGAGTGTAATCATCTCATTGACGAGCGCCGGTAGGATATTCTTGAACGCCTGCGGCAAAATGATTGACCGAAGCTGTTTGACATAAGGTACGCCGAGTGCGTCAGACGCTTCCCATTGCCCTTTATCGACGGCTTGAATCCCGGCTCGGATAATCTCCGAGATATAGGCCGCCGAGTTGAGCGAGAAGGCGATGACGGCCGATTGATACGGTGTCGTGATGAAGCCTGTCAACTGCGGGAGACCGAAGTGGATGATCGCCAGTTGTAAAATGAGTGGCGTCCCACGGAACACGGCCGTATACGCATGTCCGATGAAATTGACGAACCGGTTCGGGATAATCTTAAACGTAGCGATCACGATTCCGAGTGTGATCCCGAACAGTGCCGAGACGAGCACGACTTGGAACATGACCGGAATCCCTTCTAAAATGTAAGGGATTGAATCATAAATCCGACTAAAATCCATTGTGAGTTCCTCCTAAAAAAGGCTGACCGATATTCCAGTCAGCCTCGTACATGAATTATTCCGCTGGTGCGGCTTCTTCTTCAAACCATTTTTGAGCCAACTTCTCGATTTCTCCGCTCTCAATCAACTTATTCAACTCTTCATTGAACTGATTGCGCAGTTCATCGTCTTTGCGGAAAGCCGCGGCCGATCCCGCTTCTTCTTCGTCAACGATTTCAAACGTCGACAGTTCGCTGTCTTGATCTAAGTATTTCTTCGCGACCGTGTCCTCGATGACCATCGCATCGATGCGGCCCGTCTTGATTTCTTGAATGATTTCCGGGATTTTGTTCAACGAGACGATTTCCGCCCCCGGGATTTGGTCTTTGGCGATGCCTTCTTGAATCGACCCGAGCTGGACGCCGACTTGTTTGCCGTCTAAGTCTTCAAGCGACTGAATGGCATCTCCTTTTGACAAGATTAAGTTCTTCGCTGTGAAGTAAATGTCTGAGAAGTCCGCGTTCTCTTTCCGCTCTTCCGTCGGTGTCATCCCCGCCATGACGAAGTCGACACGACCGGCGTTGAGCGCTCCGAGGAGGCTGCCGAAGTCCATATCTTCAATCTTTAGTTCATACCCCATGTTTTCAGCGACTTGTTTGGCGATGTCAATATCGAATCCGACAATCTCGTCCCCGTTCGCCGTGTCGACGAACTCGTACGGGAAGTAGTCTGCGCTCGTACCCATGACGAGCACTTTATCCTCGTCGCCTCCAGAAGAAGAGCCTCCCTCGTTGACGTCGGCGCCACAGGCGACCGAGAAAGCCGCGAGGCTTGCGATACATAATGCTAGAAAACCTTTTTTCATGATCATCGTTCCCTTCTCCATTGAGATGAAATAATCAGAACATTAACAAAATTATGACATATATGTGAATATGACTCAATCGTTCTTTGACTCTTCATATGTCTGACTTGTCCTTCAACCACTATATACACATAATTATAACTTGTAAAGCATATTCATGCATAAACGACAAAAAAATACGGTCACATTCGCTCGTAAGCAAAATAAGTGACCGTACCGTTGTCTCGCGAGCCATACGGTTGGACGCGTTTGACCGAGGTGATTGGAATCGCACTGTAGACGTGCGGATAGCGTTCGCCGTCTTCATCCATCTCGTAATGCAACAAGCTCCCCAAACGCCCGACATGGAACGAGACGAGGACGACCCGCTCATTCGGGTAATAACGGCGCACATATTGCCCGATCTGCTGCGGGGTACAACAGCGGACGTATCCTTCCGATTGAAGCATCGGTTCATTGATTTCACCGCGTGATAACGCAATCGTATACTCGGCTTCGCTCATAATCTTAACGACTGGTTCCATCGAATCGGTTCCTTTCTTAGCGAAAAGCGCAAAGGCGGTGCCTCTGCGCTTGTCCGTTATGCGTAATAAATATCGAACAACGTTTGAAGTTGGTCGACGAGTTCTTCCGCTGTCGACGACTCGATCGTGCTGCGTTCGACCATCGTGACGATGTTGCCGTCCTCAAGCAACGCGATTGAAGGTGATGACGGAGCATATCCTTCAAAATACTCGCGAGCCCGATCCGTCGCTTCACGGTCTTGACCTGCGAAGACGGTCACGAAGTGATCCGGTTTCGTCCCTTCCATCCTGTTAACATAAGCCGCCGCCGGACGGGCAATCCCACCGGCACAACCACATACCGAGTTGACGAGGACGAGCGTCTTCCCTTCTTTTTTGAGGGCGGCATCGACTTCCTCTGGTGTCGTTAATTCTGTATATCCTGCGGTGCGAACCTCATTTCGTGCCTGTTCGACTACATCTTGGAAGTATAATTGAAAATCCATATCGTTTCCCCTTTCTGGCATCTGTTCTTTCTCATTTTACGTCTTCTTTGGCCGGGAAAACAAGTCTATCGCTCAATTCTCGTTCGAGGAACGGGTCAGCCCCGAGCAGCGATTTGAACGCCATATAACGGGCCCGCTCTTCTGCCGACGCCTCCCGGTTTGTCAAAAATGCCCGAATCAGGATATTCTTCGGTGTATGTTCCATATCGATGAATTCGAGCAGCTGTGCCTCATACCCGACAAAGCCGAGCAACTCGGCGCGAATCGAGTCGGTCGCGAGTGAGGCGAACCGTTCTTTGATCAGCCCGTGCTGAAGCATCACGTCTAACGGCTTTGTATCGAGCTGACGGTTCAACTCTTTCTGGCAGCACGGGACGCTCAAGATGACTTTCGCCCCCCACCGGACGGCCCGTGCGAGCGCCATGTCCGTCGCGACGTCGCAAGCATGGAGCGTCACGACCATGTCGACCGCGGATTCGCCCTCATACTCGTTGATGTCCCCGACAAGGAACTCGAGCCGCTCGTATCCTAAATCACGGGCAATCACGGCACACTCCTCGATGACTTCTTTCTTCAAGTCGAGGCCCGTGATGTGAACGTCATACCCTTTCATTTCATGAAGGAAATGGTAAAGGGCGAACGTCAAATACGATTTGCCTGAGCCGAAATCGAGAATGCGAATCGTCCGGTCCGTCGGCAAATGTTTAATCGAGTCCTCAATGAATTCGAGGAAACGATTGATTTGTTTGAACTTATCATACTTTTGTCGTTTCACGTTCCCGTCTTCTGACTGCACGCCGAGGCGGATGAGGAAAGGTACCGGCTCATGTAACGGCAACACGTACTGTTTTTCGCGGTTATGGGTCAACTGGACTTGTTTTGCCGTCGTCTGACGCTCTTTGAACGTCACTTTGAACTTCTTAGACAATTGGAATTGAACATCAGAGGACTTCAATTGGAAATGTCCTTGGCGGAACGAATCGAGCAGCGCAACGAGTTCTTGCATCGCTTCATCCCGCTCTAAATTTTTATGTTTCATCACCCGCTCATATTGGTACTCAAACTGTATATGATATGTCTCTTTCAACAAGACCGGCTTCAGTTTGACGCGTCGCAAGTCACTCGATTTCGACCGAGGCTGACTGATCGTCGCCGTGACCAGCTCTTCGCGATCGATTGCCGTCTTCAGGCGGTCCACTAATTGTGCGTATTCCACTTCAATCATTCCTTTTTGATTAGTTTCGGAACTTTTCAATTCGTTCATCCGTACATACTATTACACGAAGCCGTGCAAACGTCAAAGGAGGAAGTACCATGTTCAAAAAACTGCTTTCATCAATCGGGGTCGACGCCGCGACCGTCGACACGCGCCTCGCCGACAGCAACTGTCAGCCAGGCGGTCAGCTTAACGGAGTCGTCCATGTGAAAGGCGGGAACGTCGAACAGTCGGTCGACCGCATCTATATCTTCTTCAATACGCTGTATAAGCACGAGGTGAACGATAAACCGACGTACTCGACGTTCACGATCGAGAAGGTGTCGTTGAACGAGGCGCCGTTTTTAATCGGCCCGAACGAAGTGAAAGAGATTCCGTTCACGATACACGTCCCGTATAATACGCCGTTATCCGTCAGCCAATCCAAATCATGGATCGAGACCGGACTCGACATCGCGCAAGCCGTCGACCCGAAAGACGAGGACGCCATCGTCGTCAAACCGAACCGTGCGCAACAAACCGTCCTCGACGCCATCGACGCCATCGGCTTCCGCTTGAAGAAGGCCGACACGGAGATGTTGCCGGCCCGTCACCGTTCCGGCCGCCTGCCGATCGCCCAAGAGCTCGAATATTCCCCGAACGGGACTCGTTTTGGAAGTAAGCTCGATGAACTTGAAGTCGTCCTGTTGCAAGACGAGACGTCACTCGACGTATTGATTCAAATCGACAAGAGCGTACACAATTTAGGAAGCCTGTTCGCCGACTTGACAGGAACGGACGAGTCGACGCATCGCCTCAGCTACGACGTCAGTGACCTGACAAGTGGACGGATTCAACAAGATGTGGAACGGTTGATTGAGCGTTCGCTGTAAGAAAAAAAGAGATGTGTCCGATGTCACGCTGACAAAGGACCATCTCTTTTTTTCATTAATAAACGCTAGACGTGTTCGGGTCAATCGACTCGAGTGACTGTTTCATCGCCTGTAAGAACTGACCGGCGACGAGGCCATCGAGCACGCGGTGGTCGACCGACATACATAAGTTGACGATGTCACGGGCCGCGAACATACCGTTCACCCAGACCGGACGTTTCACGATCGACTCGACCGAGAGGATGGCCGCTTGCGGGTAGTTCAAAATCGGTGCCGATTGAATGGAACCGAACGCCCCCGTGTTGTTGATCGTGAACGTGCCGCCTCGCATCTCGTTCGCACTCAGGCGGTTCGCGCGAGCACGCGACGCGACGTCTTGTAAGGCGACGGCGAGCCCTTTGATGTTCTTTTCGTCCGCGTGTTTGATCACCGGGACGTATAACGCATCATTTGCCGCCACGGCGACCGATAAATGGATGTCTTTATGCACTTTGATGTGATCGCCTGCCCATTCCGAGTTCATCATCGGATACTTCTTGAGCGCTTCGACGGCCGCCTTCATGAAGAACGGCATGAACGTCAACTTGACGCCCTCTTGTTTAAAGAATTCATCTTTCAATTTGGCGCGTGCTTCCACGAGATTTGTCACATCGACTTCAATCATGAGCCACGCATGCGGGGCCTCGTGTTTCGAGCGGACCATGTTGGTGGCGATCGCTTGGCGAACGCCCGCTGTCGGAATCATCTCGACCCGATCAGATGACGTTTCCGGTGCAGGTGCTGGCGCAGGGGGCGCTTCTTTGACCGCTTCGGCTTCAGTCGGCACATCAAGCTTTTGTTGAACCATCGTCTCTTGTAGCGGCGCTTGGGTGGCCCCTGACTTCGCAGGACGTCCTTCCGATAAGTAACGGAGCACGTCTTTCCGTGTGATCCGTCCTCCGAGTCCTGATCCATCGAGCTCATTCAAATCGATGTCGTTCTCATTCGCCAAGCGGATGACGGCCGGAGAGAAGCGGCCGTTCCCGCTCGGTTTGCGCGCCGACGAGGCCGTCACGGCTTCGGCACGTCCCTCTGTAACCGAAGTTTCCACGACCGCTTCTTTTGTTGATGCTTCTTGAACCGGTTCTTCTTGCACGGCAGCTTCGACTTCCATGACGAGGACGGGCGTGCCGACTGCGACAGTATCCCCTTCGCCGATGAGGATTTCTTTGATGACACCGGCACTCGTCGCTGGAATCTCGGCCGTTACTTTATCCGTCATGACTTCCGCTAGTGGTTCATATTCATCGACACGGTCCCCTGGTTTGACGAGAAACGTCGTAATCGTTCCTTCGGTCACACTTTCACCGAGCTGTGGCATTTTAATCGTCTGTTCCATAATAGCCCTCCTTAAAACGCAGCGAGCTGACGTGCCCGCTCCGCAATTTTTTCAGGCGAGACGATGAAGAATTTCTCCATCGGCGGGGCGTATGGCATCGCCGGAACGTCCGGACCAGCCAACCGCTCAATCGGTGCGTCGAGCTCGAACAGCGCCTTCTCGGCAATGATGGCTGCGACTTCGCCGATGATGCTTCCTTCTTTGTTGTCTTCCGTGACGAGGAGCACTTTCCCCGTCTTCTTGACGGCTTCGATAATCCCGGCCTGATCGAGCGGATAGACGGTCCGAAGGTCGAGGATATGTGCGCTAATCCCTTCAGACTCGAGCGTCTTCGCCGCTTCTTGTGCCATGTGGACACAGAGGCCATACGTGATGATGGTGATGTCGTCACCTTCACGTTTGACGGCCGCTTTACCGATTTCGACCACATAGTCTTCAGACGGCAAATCAGCTTTTAAAAGTCGGTACGCCCGTTTGTGCTCGAAGAAGAGGACCGGGTCATTCGAACGAATCGCCGCTTTGAGCAACCCTTTCGCATCAACCGGGTCAGACGGGATGACGACTTTGAGTCCTGGCGTCGAGTTGAACATGCCTTCGACGGACTGCGAGTGATAGAGGGCACCGTGAATGCCGCCGCCGAACGGAGCTCGGATGACCATCGGGCAAGTCCAATCGTTGTTTGAACGGTATCGGATTTTCGCCGCTTCCGAGACGATTTGGTTCACAGCCGGCATGATGAAGTCCGCGAACTGCATCTCGGCGATCGGACGCATCCCATACATGGCCGCCCCGATGCCGACGCCCGCAATCGCACTCTCGGCAAGCGGAGCATCGATGACGCGGTCTTCACCGTACTTTTCAATCAATCCTTGCGTCGCCCGGAACACACCGCCGCGGACCCCGACGTCTTCGCCGAGGACGAAGACGTTCTCGTCACGCTCCATCTCTTCATGAATCGCTTCATTGATCGCTTCAATAAACGTTTTCATCAGTTATCCCCCTCATACACGTGATCCATCGTCGATTCCGGTGATGCATACGGTGCTTTGTCCGCATATGCCGTCGCCTCGTTCACTTCCGTATCGACGTTCGATTCGATGGACGCGAGCTCTTCTTCAGTCGCGATACCATCTTCAATCAAACGGGCGCGGAACAGCTGGTTTCCGTCCCGATGCTTCAGGTCGGCCAACTCTTCGACCGAACGATACGCCTTGTCATCGTCATCGGACGAGTGCGGGACGAGACGTTCGACTTCGGCTTCGATGAGCGTCGGTCCTTCACCGCGCAGGGCACGTGCACGTGCTTCCTTCACCGCCGCGTACACCGCGATCGGGTCGGTCCCGTCAACCGTCACGCCCGGCATCCCGTAACCTTTCGCCCGGTCCGAGACACGCTCACAGGCGAGCTGTTTCGACAAAGGTACCGAAATGGCATACTTGTTGTTCTCACAGAACAGAATGACCGGCAATTTATGGACGCCGGCGAAGTTCGCACCTTCATGGAAGTCGCCTTGGTTCGACGAGCCTTCCCCGAACGAGACGAACGTCACGAGTTCTTCTTTTTTCAGTTTCGCTGCAAGCGCGACGCCGACCGCGTGGGGGACTTGCGTCGTGACCGGTGACGATCCCGTCACGATCCGATGTTGTTTCGAGCCGAAGTGACCCGGCATTTGACGCCCGCCCGAGTTCGGGTCTTCCGCTTTCGCGAACGCCGACAGCATCAGGTCTCGTGCCGTTTGCCCAAAATGCAGGACGACCGCGACATCGCGGTAATACGGCAAAATATAGTCAGTCCCTTTCTCGAGTGCGAACGCCGCACCGACTTGGGCCGCCTCTTGCCCTTGACATGAGACGACGAACGGGATTTTCCCGGCACGATTCAACTTCCACATCCGCTCATCGATTTTACGTGCTCGGACCATCGTCTCGAACATCGCAACCAAATCTTGTTTCGAGAGGCCGAGTTCTTCATATGAATTCACTGTCATTTGTTCCATTTTCGTTTCCTCCTTAGGCGTGAATCGGTAAGCCGTCTACGGCAAGTGCCGCTTCCTGGAAAGCCTCGCTCAATGCCGGGTGTGGATGGACGAGCTGGCCCATCTCCCATGCCGTCGCGTTCAAGACAAGGGCAAGACCGCCTTCCGTGATCAATTCGGTCGCTTTCGGTCCGACGATATGGACTCCGAGCAAATCATCCGTCTCTTCATCCGAGACGAGCTTTACGAAGCCGTCCGCCTGCCCTTCGATTCGCGCCTTACCGAGTCCGTTGAAGCGATATGTGCCCGTCTTGACGTTGCGACCTGACGCTTTCGCCGCCTCTTCGGTCAAACCGACCGATGCGACTTCAGGAACGCCGTAGACGCAACGTGGAATCAAGTCATAGTCGAGCGGCGTCGGCTCGTGACCGAGGATGGTCTCGACGGCTTTGACACCTTCAGCCGAGGCGACGTGAGCGAGCTGTAATTTACCGATACAGTCACCGATGGCAAAGATATGTCGTTCTTTCGTCCGATATTGCGCATCGACTTGGATGACGCCGTTCTCGACTACGATTGACGTGTTCTGTAATCCGAGGTGTTCCGTGTTCGCGACGCGCCCGACAGAGACGAGCACACGGTCGACAGCGAGCGTCTCTTCTCCGACGACCAACTCGACACCGTCCGTTTTGACCGTCGTCTGTTCCGGGTCGACCGTCACGTTCTTCTTCACGCGGACACCGCGTTTTTTGAGCAACCGTTCGACTTCACGCGAAACGGCTTTATCTTCGAGTGGGAGCAGACGCTCTCCGACTTCGATCAACGTCACGTCAACATCGAGGTCGACAAGCATCGATGCCCATTCGACCCCGATGACGCCACCACCGACGATTGCGATTGAGCTCGGGAGCTGTTCAAACCGAAGCAAGTCGTCCGAGTTCAAAATGCGTTCGTGGTCAAACGGCAGACCTGGAAGTTCACGTGGAATCGATCCCGTCGCGATAATCAGTTGATTCGGTAAGATGAGTTCAGACTCACCCGTCTCGTCCTCGACCGCGACCGTCCCCGGTTGCGGCGAAAAGATGCTCGGTCCAAGGATGGACGCCTTCCCGCGGAACACTTCAATCTTCCCTTGCTTCATCAAGTGTTCAATTCCTTTTTCAAGTCCTGCGACCAAGTCATGCTTGAATGCCTGAGCCCGCTCGAGGTTGAACGTGACCGTCCCGGTCTCGACGCCATACGCCGCCCCGTGTTTCGCGGTCTGATAGACGTGGGCGGCTTTCAACAACGCTTTCGTCGGGATGCATCCTCTATGTAGGCATGTCCCCCCGAGTTTTGACGCTTCCACGATTGCCACTTTTTTCCCGGCCTGGGCCGCCTTGATGGCAGCCACATATCCGCCCGGCCCGCCGCCGATGACGACGACTTCAAATTCTCGTGCCATGTGTATCCCCCTCATATTGTCGAACTGCTTCTTCTTGGCGGATGGCTCGAAGCGCGCCTTCAGCGAGCGCTTTCAGCTCATCTTCGCCCGGATAGACGTGAACGGGTGCGAGGTAACTGACCCGCTGTTTAATATAGTCGGTCAACCACTCGGAATAAGCGATTCCTCCCGTGAGGATGATCGCATCGACTTCCCCGAAGAGCGTCGCCCCATGCTTGGCAATCTCTTGGGCGACCCGATATGCCATCGTCTCGTAAAGCCGGGATGCCTGTTCGTCTCCCGTCGCCACGCGTTCCTCGATTTCAATCGCGTCATACGTGCCAAGGTGCGCATAGAGTCCACCGCGACCGACGATTTTCTGTTTCATCTCCGCTTCTTTATACCTGGTACTATAACATAGTTCTATCACCTGTCCAACAGGAATCGAGCCAGCTCGCTCTGGCGCGAGCGGTCCGTCTCCGTCGAGACCGTTATTCACATCGATGACCTGTCCCCGTGCGTGGGCCCCGACTGTGATCCCTCCCCCGAGATGGGCGATAATCAAGTTCAACGATTTGTAATCGCTTCCATTTTCTGCGGCGAATCGTTTCCCGACCGCTTTTTGGTTCAAGGCGTGAAAGATGCTGCGACGTTCGATTTCCGGAATCCCGGTCGGACGTGCCACGGGCTGGAGCTCATCGACGACGACCGGGTCGACGATAAAGCTCGGTACGTTTGAGGCGCTGCCAAGCTTATAGGCGATCAAGCCGCCTAGGTTCGAGGCGTGCATGCCGAAGCGCCCGCTCGCCAAGTCCTCCCGCATAAGGGTGTTGACTTCGTACGTACCAGACGGCATCGGCGCGAGCAATCCGCCGCGGCCGACGATCGCAGACAACTGTTCGCCTGCGATGCCGGCCTCGGTCAAGACGGCCTGAACTTCTCGTTCCCGGTAGGGCAGTTGGTCCGGAAGTGACAATCTGGTGACGTCCTCTCCGTGTCGGACCGTTTTCGTCAATATCTCGTCTGAACCGTCGAACAAGCCGACTTTCGTCGACGTCGACCCAGGGTTGATGGCGAGGATGAGTTGACGTGCCATATCAGCGTCCCCCAAGCAAGCTTTTCTCGACTTTCAAGAACTGACTGCGTGAACGAGACATCATCGCGATCCGCTCCTCCGCCATCTTCTCTGCCGCCACGTGGGTCGGCACACCGTCGCGCTCTGCGATTTCGAAGACGCGCATCATGTTGTCGTAGATGAGCTCGACTTTCTTCATCGCCCGTTCTCGGTTGTACCCTTCGAGTTCGTCCGCGACATTGATGACCCCGCCCGCATTGATGACGAAGTCCGGTGCGTAGAGGATCCCTTGCTCTTCTAATACGTCCCCATGACGGTCCTCAGCGAGCTGGTTGTTCGCCGCGCCGGCGACAATCTTGGCTTTCAGCTGTGGAATCGTCTTGTCGTTGATGACCGCCCCGAGCGCGCAAGGTGCGAAGATGTCGCACTCGACCGCGTAAATCTCATCTGGTTTGACGACCGTTGCCCCGAAGTCTGTCTCGGCCCGTTTGAGCGCCTCTTCGTTGATATCCGTGACGACCAAGTGAGCGCCTTCTTCATGAAGGTGGCGGCATAAGTTATACGCGACATTGCCGACTCCTTGAACGGCAATCGTCTTACCTGCGAGTGAGTCCGAACCGAACTTCCACTTCGCTGCCGCTTTCATGCCACGATATACGCCATACGCCGTCACCGGCGACGGGTTGCCGCTTGAGCCGAACGCCGGGCTGACGCCGGTCACATAATCCGTCTCCATGTGGATGAAGTCCATGTCGGCCACGGACGTATTGACGTCCTCGGCCGTGATGTAACGGCCACTAAGCGACTGGACGTAACGCCCGAACGCCCGGAACAGCGCCTCGGACTTGTCCGTCTTCGCATCGCCGATGATGACCGCTTTACCGCCGCCGAGGTTCAAACCGGCAGCCGCGTTCTTATACGTCATCCCTTTAGCGAGTCGGAGCACGTCTGTTAGCGCCGCCTCTTCCGAGTCATAGTTCCACATGCGCAGCCCACCGAGAGCAGGTCCGAGTGTCGTATCGTGAATCGCGATAATCGCCTTCAAGCCTGACGCTTGATCTTGGCAAAAGACGATTTGTTCGTAGTCCTCCGCTTGCAAGACGTCAAAGATCCGAAAACGTGGTTCGATATTAGTTTCCATCATGGGTGATTCCTCCTAGGAAGTGGTTAGTTTTTTGCGTGCAACAATGCGAAAGCGAGCGAGTATAGCTTGGCCTCGGCCGTATCGGCCCGGCTCGTCAAGACAACAGGGGCGGTGGCGCCGACGACGATGGCTGCCACGCTTGCCCCCGCGAAGTACATGATTGACTTATAAAGGACGTTGCCGACCTCTATGTAGGGTACGAGCAATAAATCGGCTTGGCCGGCAACATCGCTGTCAATCCCTTTTTGTTTGGCCGCGACCATGTCGACGGCATTGTCGAGGGCGAGTGGTCCGTCGACGACACAGCCTTTGATTTGGCCGCGCCTGTTCATTTGTGTGAGCAAGGCCGCATCGACCGTCGCCGTCATCTGTGGGTTGACGACTTCAACAGCGCCGATAGCTGCGACTTTTGGCGACTCGTAACCGATGTCTCGCATCGCCCCGACGGCGTTGTGGATGATGTCCACTTTCTCCTCAAGCGTGGGGGCGATATGGATGGCCGCATCGGTCACCCCGATCAACCGCTCACGGTTCGGGATTTGGAACAAGGCGACATGACTGAGCGTTCTGCTCGTCCGAAGACCCGTCTCCCGACTGAGCACCGCCTTCATGAACGTTGACGTCGCGACCATCCCTTTCATGAGCACGTCGGCCTCACCATTTTTGACGGCGAGCGTCGCGCGCTTCGCAACGTCCGCCTCACCTTTCACATGCAAAATGTCGATGGCCGCCTCGTCGATGCCTTCGTCATCACATAAACGCTTAATCTCACGGGCATCCCCAATCAAGATGAACCGCGATAGACCGTGATTGGTTGCGAGCTTGACCGCCCGAATCACTTCCACGTCAGCAGCTCCGGCTATCGAGACGGTACATCCGTCCAACTGCTTCGCCTTTGCGAGCATCCGTTCAAAATTCATACGTGTCCCCCCTAACGATGCTTCATTTATATCTATGCAATTTACGTTCCAATATTGAAAGCGCTTTAAACCATCGTTCATCATGTATTTTATTTCATGCCATGCATTTTATTGCAGGTAATTTATTGCATACGGTCAAGCTTATTATACAATGTCCGAATCGAAATGTGTAAACGTCGTGCCGCTTCGGACTTGTTCCCGTCGGCCTCCTCGATTGCCCGCTCAATCAAATCACGCTCATAGCGGGCGACCGATTCTTGGAGTGTCGCCATGTCCGTTTGTTTTGTCACCGTTCGGCGCGGGGCGAGTTGAAGATGATGCGGCGCGATTTCTTGATCGTTATTCGACATGTAGATCATCGCCCGACCGAGCACGTTTTCGAGCTCCCTGACGTTCCCTTTCCAGTACTGGCTTTTTAGCAACTCGATCGCCTCCGCCTCGATTCCGTGCACGCTCCGTCCATATTCTTGATTCAATTTACGGATGATTCGTTCTGCGAGTGGTCGAATCTCCTCCAATCGGTCCCGAAGCGGCGGAATATAGATTGGCATGCGATTGATCCGATAATACAAGTCTTCACGGAACGAGCCGTCGGCCACTTTTTGTTCAAGGTCCGCGTTCGTCGCCGCGATAATTCGGACGTCGACCGGAATCGCATTCGTCCCACCGACACGGACGACTTCATGCTCTTGGAGGACACGGAGCAGTTTGACTTGCACGTCGAGCGGCAACTCCCCGATCTCGTCTAAGAAAAGCGACCCTCCGTCCGCTTCCTCGAAGTATCCGACCTTCCCGCCACGCTTCGCCCCGCTGAACGCCCCGTCCTCATAACCGAATAGCTCACTCTCGAGCAACGTCGGTGAGATGGCGGCACAGTTGACGCGAACGAATTTTTTATACTTTCGCGGTGACTCACCGTGGATGGCATGGGCGAACAGCTCTTTGCCCGTACCGGACTCACCCCGAATCAGCACGGTCACCGGTGTGAGCGCTGCGAGACGGGCCTGTTCGATGACGAAGCGCATCGCATCGCTCGTGGCGATGATGTCTGAAAACTGATACTTCGCTTCCAGGTTTCGAATCCGTGTCTTCGCTTCTTGCAGTTCGTCACGGAGCGCCCGAAGTTGCGAGACGTCTCGGATGACCCCGACAGAACCCCGTAGCTTCCCTTCCACGATAATCGGTTCGGCGTTGACGAGGATGTCACGCCGCGTCGCGCCGATTTGCATCCGAATGTCGCGGACGCCTTTACCGGTCGACAACACTTTTAAATGCACGCTCTCTTGCATCCCGATATCGGCCGTCGCCGGCTTATCGACGACGTCCTCTTTCTTAAATCCTGTAAGACGCGTATAGGACGGGTTGATTAAAATCGTATTGCCGTGATGGTCCGCCACCGAGATCGCTTCGCTCGTGCAATCGATAATCGCCTCGAGCATCTGTTGATTCTGTTGCAACCGCTCGACCACGACGCGGATGAACTCACCCGGTAAGACGACCGCCTCCGTGAAGTGTGCCTTCAATTCATGGAACGTCTCATTTTTCCCCGTCGTCTCGATGACGAAGTCCACTTGTTTTCCCGCACAATCGCGCCAGTCACGTTCGACTCGAATTCCCCGACTTCGTGCAAGCTTCAGCCCCTCGGCCGAGTCGGCCGAATCGACGACCGCGACGATCCGCACGAGCGGCGAATCGAGCAACATCTTCAATACTTCCGTGCCGCCTTTTCCGGCCCCGACAATGAGCAGTCGTTTCTTCATTGAACCATTCCCCCATTTCTCTATCTGCATTCATGCTACTGAAACCCGTCACGTTTCGCAACTGCCGTAAAAAGACCGTGTCGGGCCGCCCCTTTTCTGTTAAAATAATGAGTGGAAAAGGAGGAGATACTATGCGAGTCATCGCGCTTCTAATCCTAATCGTCCCTGGCCTGCTCGGTGTATATGGAATCAAGCTGTTACGTGACAGTTTCTTCTTGAAAACGAGCGCCCCGTTCTCATGGATTGAATCGGTCGCGGCCGCTTCGATGCTACAAGGGACGTTCGGATTGTTGATCGCCATGGGCGGAATCGGGTTCGTCGCAGGCTATATCTTCAACCGTGATAAAAAAACTGGAAAAGTCCCTATAGATTCTTAATCATCCGGACGCACAAAAAAAGGTTCCCTAACTTGACTTCATTTCAAGTGCGGAACCTTTTTATTCATATTGAATTGTGATCACTACGGATGATCTCCTCTCATAACTTACTGCACTTCATGTGACATGATTCACCAATGGTCTTCTTAATGAAGAAGTTTGAAAGAAACTAGTAACTGCCGTCTTGCGTGAACGGAAACGTACCCATTCGAGTTACTAACGGTTTTTCATCGGGTCATGTCCAACCATCCATCGTGAAGTCGAACGCTTGCCATAAACTGTTCAACGGTTGACAACACTCCTTTTGGTCAACTGAACGATTTGTTTTCCCTGAAACGATCCCTAGCTTCGAATCGAATTCAGAACCACCTCGCGAATGAGCGAACGTCGCGACCTCTCGTCGGGACGTATAGGCGATTTGAGATGTCGTTCCCACCTCTGAGCTATTAACGGATAGCGGTCCGAGATGATTTCTTGCTCTAACCTGTTCCGGAACAGATTAGAAAGCGTTCATCTGACGCTCGTCCAAGTAACTTGGTACACCTTTATTATAACAAGCTCGCGCTGAATTGCAAGCGCTTTCGTTCACAAACTAAAAGAAAAGTCAGAGGAACCCCTGACCTTTCATTGTTGCTTCAATGACTGGTACGTCACAAAATAAGAGATGAACTCGGAGTTTTTAGGACTCCGTTCCCGTTCCGGTCGCCCGTTGAACATCTCATGGTCGCGCATCCCGTTCTCCCATGCCGTCTTGATGGCATGACGCATCGCCCGCTCGACGCGTGACGACGTCGTCTCATGCTCTTTGGCCACCATCGGATAAAGTTCCTTCGTGATGAGGCCGAGCAACTCTTGTCGCTCGCGCACGTAGATGACAGCTTGACGAATATATTTGAATCCTTTGATGCGCGGTGAGATCCCGAGCTGTTGCAGTAAGAGTGAAATATCGAGTTCTTCCGGCGACATCGCCTCGAACTCACGATTCGACCCGGCGGCCAATTCTCGAATCTTAGCAATCAATTGCTGAATATTGAACGGTTTGACTAAAAAGTAAGAAGCACCGAGTTGAACGGCTTGTTTTGTCACTTCGTCTTTCCCGAACGCACTGAGCATGATCACCTCAGGCTTTGCGTCGGCCAATTCATCTTGCAGGCGTTCTAATACGCCAATCCCGTCCAAGTGCGGCATGATGATGTCGAGTAGTAACACGTCCGGTTGGTGTGTCTTGACGACGTCTAAGCACGCCTCGCCGTCAAAGGCGGTCCCGACGACCTTCAAATCGGTCTCGGTCTCAAGTTGGCGGGTCAACAAATCGACGATTTCTCGATTGTCGTCCGCGATGCATAATGTAATCAATTAAGACACCCCTTCAATGAACTTCCGTTTTAATTGCAACGACATGTCGAGCAGTTCCTCTACATGTTGTTTCGTCAACTCTGTCATCTGCGGTCCGGCAATCATGCGTCCGAGCTCGTCAATCCGTTGTTTACGGTCGAGTACACTCACGTTCGTTTTCGTCCGTTCGTCCGTCTCCGACTTCGTAATGTAGAGGTGTTGGTCTGCCATGGCAGCGACTTGTGCTAAATGCGTGATGCAGAGCACTTGCGAGCCGACCGAGAGGCGGAAAATCTTCTCCCCCATCGCTTGCGCGACGCGACCCGACACACCTGTATCGACTTCGTCGAAGATGATCGAGGCGACGCCGACCGTCCGAGAGAAAATTGATTTCAGCGCGAGCATGACCCTTGACAGTTCTCCACCAGAAGCGACCTTCGCGAGCGGTTTGAACGGTTCTCCAACGTTTGTCATCATGTAAAACTCGACTTGGTCGAGGCCGTCTTGTCTAAACGCACCTTCTTTGAACCGGACTTCGAATCGGGTCTTCTCCATGTATAACTCTTGCAGTTCGCGATGAATCGCTTGCTCGAGCTCGGTCGCAGCTCGTTTCCGGGCTGCCGACAAGGCAAGCCCGCTCTCACGCACATCGACATCGAGTCGCTCGAGCATTTCGGTCAGTTCTTGCAAATGTTCTTCCCGATTCGTCATCGATTTTAACTCTTCGGCCACTTTTTCTCCGTATGCGATGACTTCATCGATTGTGGCGCCATATTTTCGTTTCAATTGTTGGAACAAGGCGAGCCGCGTCTCAATCTCATCGAGACGGATTGGATCGAACTCGAGCGAGTCAAGCTGGTCCCGAAGTTGGAACTTTGCATCCTCGAGTAAGAAATAAGCGTTTGAGATCGTCTCGGCCATCGGTGAAAGTGACGTCGAGAGCGTCGACGCCTCTTCCATCTCCTGCATCGCGAAGCCGATTTGATCAAGGCCGCGCGACTCATCCGCGACCGCCTCATATGACAACCGAACGTGCTGATGAATCCGTTCGAAGTTGGCGAGCTCGTCCCGCTCTTCCGTGAGCGCCTGTTCTTCCCCGACTTGCAGAGCGGCGGCCTCGATTTCATTCGTCTGGAAGGCGAGCAAATCCATCCGTTGCGCCAGCTCCTGCTCGCTTTGACTGAGCCGTTTCAGTTCGCTCGCGACATCGTTCCAAGCCTTATACGCTTCCCGATACTGTTCGAGCAGCGGCGCGACGTCTCCTTCCGCAAAGCTATCTAAAATGCCGAGATGATACTCAGCGTCCATCAAATGTTGATGTTCATGCTGCCCATGAATGTCGACGAGTTGTCGTCCGAACTCACGAAGCGTCGAGAGTGGCATCATCTTACCGTTGACGCGACAAACACTTTTGCCGCTACTATGTAAATCACGACGCAAGATGACCGTCCCGTCCTCAATCTCAATTCCGTATTGCGATGCCGCCTCGAAAATCGGATGTCCGGCTTCCACGATGAACAACCCTTCGATTTCCGCCTTGTCTTGACCGTATCGGACGAACTCGCTCGAGCCACGCCCCCCAACAAGCAGTCCTATCGCGTCGAGCAAGATTGATTTACCCGCCCCGGTCTCACCGGTAAGGACCGTCATCCCTCGATTGAAGTCGATGTTCAACTCGTCGATGATCGCAAATTGTTTGATCGATAGTTCTGCTAACATACGTCCATTCACCTCATAACATTCCGAGTAGTCGCTCGATGATTTGTTTCGCTTGTCGTTCATCGCGGGCAATCATCAAAATCGTGTCGTCCCCGCAAACCGTCCCAATCAATTCATCCCATGACAAGTGGTCAATCAAAACGCCAATCGCATCTGCGTTTCCCGGTAACACTTTCATGACGACCAAGTTTTGAGCCGAATCGACCGAGACGAAACTGTCCCCGAGGATCCGTTTCATCTTCCCGTACGGATTGAAGCGTTGGTCGGCCGGGAGGCTATATTTATACCGTCCATCGTTGAGCGGCACTTTGACGAGATGGAGCTCTTTGATGTCTCGTGATACCGTTGCCTGCGTCACCGGATAGCCGGCACGGTGTAATTCGTCAACCAGTTCGTCTTGCGTCTCGACTTCACGATTCGTGACGATCTCTCGGATTTTAATCAAGCGCTGTCCTTTGTTCATACTCGCTGACACCTCATTTTTCGTTTCACATACTCATGTTCATTCTAAAGTATTGTCGAAAAAAGGTCTAGCTTTCGGCGAACGATTTCAAACGGCTCGGCACGCATTAGAAAAACCTGCAGACAAGCTGCAGGTTACACGTTTTTCTTCAGTTGTGCGTGCGCGGCGTCGATGACGGCCGGCACGTCAATCGTCGGGTCGATTCCTCCGACATCTGTGAGGCGGGCAAACAATAAAAATTCAATATTGCCGTCCCCCCCGGTGATTGGTGAGTAGTCGAGCCCTTCGACGTGGAATCCTTCCGACGCGAAATATCGGACCATGTCGTCGACGACACGCTCGTGGACAGCGCGGTCGCGGACAATCCCTTTTTTACCGACGTCCGCTTTTCCGGCTTCAAACTGAGGTTTGACGAGCGCCATGACAACACCGTCCGGTTTCAAAATCTGTTTGAGCGGCGGTAACATCAATCGAAGCGAGATGAACGAGACATCGATCGTCGCAAAGTCCGGTGCGTCTTTAAACTGGTCAGCCGTCGCGTGGCGGAAGTTCATCCGTTCCATGACGACGACGCGGTCATCGCTCCGGAGCTTCCACGCCAATTGATTGTACCCGACGTCGACGGCATACATCTGCTGCGCCCCGTTCTGTAGGGCACAGTCGGTAAAGCCGCCCGTCGACGACCCGATATCGAGCCCGATTTTACCAGACACGTCGAGCGGGAAGACGTCGAGCGCTTTCTCGAGCTTCAACCCGCCGCGGCCGACGTATGGGAGAACTTGCCCCTTCACGTCGAGCGGGATGTCATCGAATACTTTATCGCCCGCCTTGTCGAGCCGTTCCGTGCCACTATAGACGAGGCCAGCCATGACGGCTCGCTTCGCCTTCTCGCGCGTCTCCGCTAAACCACGGTCGACGAGCAGTACATCTAATCTTGTTTTCTTTCTCTTTTCCATAGTTCCTCACACATTCTGTCGATTTGTCGCTTGGACGAATTGCTGAACCGATTCAGCGATTTGTGACGGTCTGAGGCCAATCTCTTCAAGAAGTTGATTGACGCCGCCATGCTCGATGTAACGGTCCGGGATGCCAAGCCGTAATACACGCGGGAACTGTCTCGCGTCACTCGCATGCTCAAGCACGCTACTACCAAATCCTCCGGCGAGCGCCGCTTCTTCAAGTGTGACGAGCGGGATGCCTTCCTCGTAAAGTGAGGTGAGCATCACATCATCGAGCGGTTTGATCGTCCGACAGTTGATGACGCGGACGCTGAGCGTGCCAGCGAGCTGCTCACGGACTTCAATGGCGTCTTGCACTTGCGGACCGAACGTCAAGATGGCGACGTCCGTCCCTTCCGCTTCGACTTCCCAGACGTCGAGTGGAATTTCGTTCAGCGCGCCGCTCATCGGCACGCCGATCCCTTCCCCGCGCGGGAAGCGAATCGCGATTGGACCGTCGTCATAACGAAGGGCCGAATAAACAAGTTGTTGCAACTCTTCTTCATCTTTCGCCATCAGGATGCGAATATTCGGCACGTGGCGCATGAACGCGATGTCAAACACGCCTTGATGCGTCTCCCCATCGGCCCCGACAAGTCCTGAACGGTCGATCGTGAAGACGACGTTCAAGTTTTGACGACAGATGTCGTGCACGAGTTGGTCATACGCACGTTGGAAGAACGTCGAATAAATCGAGACGACCGGTTTCAACCCTTGCGTCGCCTGACCACCCGCGAGCGTGACCGCATGCTGTTCGGCGATTCCGACGTCAAACATACGCTCAGGAAACTTCTTCGAGAAGCAATCGAGCTTCGACCCGACACTCATCGCCGGCGTGATTAACGTCACGCGTTCGTCCGTCTCCGCGACTTTCGTCACCGTCTCCGCGACGACTTTCGAATAGCTCGGTCCTTTCACTTTGCCTTTAATCACTTCGCCGGACTCGATTTTATACGGCCCGAGCCCGTGCCACGTACCGACGCCATCAAGCTCTGCCGGACGGTAGCCTTTCCCTTTTTTCGTGATGACGTGGACGATGACAGGACCGTCGATTTTTTTCGCATACTCGAGCGTCTCGAGCAAGTCTTTCAAGTCGTGTCCGTCAGCCGGTCCAAAGTAGGTGAACCCGAGCTCTTCAAAGAACGTCCCTGGAATGAGCGCTGATTTCAGCATATCTTTGACTCGTTCACCACTCCGTTCAAGCGGCCCCCCGACAATCGGGATGTGCTTGATGAGCGACTCGACTTCTTCCCGCGCATGCTTAAGTTTACGCGAAGCGCGCATCCGACCGAGCATGTTATGCATCGCCCCGACGTTCGGGGCAATCGACATCTCGTTGTCGTTCAAGATGACGATCACGTTTTGTTTCTCGGCACCGATGTGGTTGAGCGCCTCAAGCGCCATTCCGCCGGTGAGTGCCCCGTCCCCGATGATGGCGATGGCACGGTCTTCCGATCGCCCCTTCAACTCGTTGGCGATGGCAATCCCCATGGCCGCCGAAAGCGAAGTCGAGCTGTGACCGGTCTCCCAGACGTCATGGTCGCTCTCACAACGTTTCGGGAACCCGCATAAACCGTTGTACTGACGGAGTGTGTCGAACTGTTTCGTCCGTCCCGTCAAGATTTTATGCACGTAGGCTTGGTGACCTACGTCCCATACGAGCTGGTCTTTCGGACTGTCGAATACACGGTGCAGGGCGAGCGTCAATTCGACGACGCCTAAGTTCGGCGCCAAATGCCCTCCCGTTTCTGCCAATTTTTCAATCAAGAACCGTCGAATGTCAGCGCCAAGCGCTTCCATCTCGGGTACCGACATTCGCTTCAGGAATGACGGGTCTTGAATGGATGTCAAGTCCATGATGACCATCCTTTCTCCTATCTTATTACTGATTCGTACCTTACATTTTACAAGAATGTGTCCAAGGATGCCATACATTCACAAAAACAAAGGTGACACGATGTGCAATCGTGTCACCTTTGTCAATGGTTTCGTTTGACGATGAAGTCGAGCATCGCCTGTAAGAGCGGCGCCTTAACCGATAAAGACGTCAGTTCCGCCTCTGCCAACTCGACCTCTCGTGCGAGCGCAAGTTTCGCGCCGTCAAGGCCTAGAAGTTTCGGATACGTCGTCTTATCGTTCTGTTCGTCCGATCCGACTCGCTTCCCGATGACGGCCTCGTCACCTTCGACGTCCAAAATATCGTCTTGGATTTGGAACGCAATTCCGAGGTGTCGACCGAACGCCTTTAACGTTGCGCGATCGGACGGGAGGACGTCGGCTAAAACGGCACCCGCTTCAAGCGCGTAGACGAGAAGCGCACCGGTCTTCCGCTCATGAATCGACTGAAGCGTCTCAAGCGATACGTCGGCTCGTTTTTCTGCGAGCATATCGTCGAGCTGTCCACCGACCATGCCGCGACTCCCGGCAGCCTGACTGAACAAACCGATCAATTCGACCACTTTGTGTGCCTCGAGTTTCGTTTCGGCGAGGATGCGGAACGAATCGGTCAACAAGGCATCACCGGCTAAAATCGCCGTCGCCTCGTCGAATTGACGATGGTTCGTCGGACGTCCGCGGCGGACATCGTCATCGTCCATCGCCGGCAAGTCGTCATGGATGAGCGAGTACGTATGCACCATCTCGAGTGCGGCGGCCACTTCGGCACCGAGCGAGAGCGGACGGTCATACGTCTCTAGGACGGCGTAGACGAGTGCCGGGCGAATTCGTTTCCCGCCCGCCTCGAGCGAGTACATCATCGCATCGTGAAGTCGATCCGGCATCGATTCGCGTTCATTGAATACGTCAAGCGAGCGTTCGACTTCGTGCTTCCACGATTGTAACGTCTTCATGCCGGACCTCCTTTCTCACGGAGCGTCCCGTCAAGTTCGAGAATCTCGTCCATCTTCTTCTCGGCTGCCGCGAGCTTCGCCTGACAGAAGGCGGATAAACGCACACCTTCCTCATAAAGTGTCATCGCTTCTTCCAGCGCGACGTCACCAGCCTCAAGCTTAGCTACAATGTCTTCAAGGCGGGCGAGTGCCGCCTCAAACGTCTGTTCTTCTTGTTTCTTCGCCATCGTGTCTCTCCTTCACTTCCGCGACGGCGTGACCATCTCGAAAGCGGATCGTCACGAGGCCGTCATGTAGTTGTTTGACATCTTTCACGTAAGAACCGTCTTGTTCGACGAGGGTGTAGCCGCGCGCCAACACGGCGAGCGGGCTGACGGATGCGAGCCGCCCCGTTAGACGAGCGAATTGGTCTGTCGGGCGCTCGAGAGGCCGGAGTCGGGCGAGCCGTTCTTCAAACTGGCCGAAACGGTCCTGTTGGGCCCGGAACACGTGTTGCAAGTTGCGGACATCTAAACGTTGGCTCGAATGGACGAGTTGATGCCGGGCCGTCGCCACTTGTTTCAACACGCCTTGCTCGAGCCGAATCTCCGCTTGCGAAAAACGTTCCCGCTTTTGAAGAATCGTATATCGCGGAGACTTCAGCCCATAGCTTTGTTGCATGCGCTCCACGCGTTCACGTAACGATGCCACTTGCGTCGTGACGACACGATGGAGTTGAAGTCCGAGCCGCTCCACATCTTTCCGCTGCGCCTCAATCGTCGCCGTGGCAAGTTCCGCTGCTGCCGTCGGCGTCGCCGCTCGGACGTCCGCTACGAAATCGGCTAGCGTGAAGTCCGTCTCATGACCGACGGCGGAGATGACGGGGATGTCCGATTCAAAGATCGCCTTGACGACCGCGTCTTCATTGAACGCCCATAGCTCTTCAATCGAGCCACCGCCTCGGCCGACGATCAAGACGTCACAGTCGGTCCGCTCATTCATCCAGCGAATCGCGTTCGCTATTTGCGGGGCCGACGTCGCACCTTGGACGGCGACCGGAGCGAACGTGATGGCGACGTGTGGAGCCCGACGTCTGAGCGTCGTGGCGATATCATGAAGCGCGGCGCCTTTTGGCGACGTCACGATCCCGATTCGTTCCGGGAAGGCTGGCAAGGGGCGTTTTCGCTCGTCGTCGAACCAGCCTTTGGCCTCGAGTTCGCGTTTCCTCGCCTCAAAACGTTCGTACAGTTGCCCAACGCCGTCTTGACGCATCAATTCGACGTACAACTGCACATCGCCGGTCGACTCATACATCGTCACACGGGCGACGACGATGACGTTCATCCCGTCCGTCGGGTCGAACGTGAGCGTCTTCGCATCACGTGCGAACATGACGGCTTTCATGCGCGACGATTCGTCCTTTAACGTGAAGTAACAATGACCGGAGGCGTAGCGCTTGAAGTTCGAGATTTCACCGATAACGGCGACTTGTTGCAACACCGGGTCCCCGTCGAGCTGACGTTTCACATAACGGACGACTTCGGAGACGGGAAGCGGATTAGCCACGAGACGCGACCTCGACGGTATTGTGCATGAGCATCGTGATCGTCATCGGGCCGACACCACCAGGAACAGGGGTGATGGCACTTGCGACTTCCTTGACAGGCTCATAGTCGACGTCACCGACGAGACGATTCTCGACACGGTTGACCCCGACATCGATGACGACGGCGCCCGGTTTGACCATGTCTTTCGTGACGAGACCGGCCCGACCGACAGCGACGATGAGAATGTCGGCCTGACGCGTCATCGCTCCGAGGTCTTTCGTCTTAGAATGACAGTATGTCACAGTCGCCGACTCATTCAAGAACAACATCCCGACCGGCTTGCCAACGATTTGACTGCGGCCGACGACGACGACGTGCTTACCGACGAGGTCCGTCTGCATTTTCGCGAGATGAAGAATCCCGTGCGGCGTGCATGGAAGCAACGTCTCGAGCCCGAGCATCATCTTGCCCACGTTTTCCGGATGGAAGCCGTCGACATCTTTTTCAGGCGAGATGCGCATGATGACGCGATTCTCGTCGATATGTTTCGGTAACGGCAACTGGACAAGAATCCCATGCAATTCCGAATCGTCATTCATCGAATCAATCAGTTCAAGCAATTCTCGTTCCGAAATCGATGCATCAAATCGAAGCACTTGTGAATCAATTCCAATCTCTGCTGCCGCCCGCTCTTTCCCGCGTACATAGCTGTGGCTCGCCGGGTCATCCCCGATAAGGACGACCTTCAGCTTCGGCACGATGCCTCGTGCGCGGAGCGCCGAAACGCGCTCTTTCAACGTCTCCCGATACGATGTTGCGATTTGTTTCCCGTCGATCACTACTGCCATCTCTCTCATCCCCCGTTATGTTAGGTTTCTCTGTAGTTGGTGTGGTGTCTTCTCTTTTAATTGATTTACGCTTTGATGATATTGCCGAGTACGCCGTTGACGAGCTTCGCCGCTTCTTCGTCTGCGAACGATTTGGCGAGTTCAACCGCCTCGTTGATCGTGACACTTTCAGGGATCGTCTCGACGTAGAGCAACTCGTACGTCGCCATACGGAGAATCGTCCGCTCGACGTTTCCGAGTCGATCGAGGCGCCAGTTCTTCAAGTTCTCGACGAGCAGGGCGTCAATCTCTTCTTTATGCTCGAGCGTCTCCGTGACGAGTTGCTCATAGAACGGGTCAGACTCTGTCCCGTCGAGCGCGAACTCAATCGCGTCCTCGACCTCAAGATTTGATACTTCGATTTGAAAAAGCGTTTGAATCGCTTTTTCGCGTGCTTCATGACGTTTCATTCAGATACTCTCCTTTTGCTTGCTTTCATTGTGATAGTTTAGCATAAAGCACTCATAAATTCAGTACAAAAAACAAGGAAGCCCGAAATAATGTTCGGGCTTCCTGAAAGTCGTTATTTCGAGAGCGTCATTTCTTTTTCGACAAATTTCGTGTCGAACGAACCGGTTTTGAAACGCTCGTGCGCCATCACTTGCTGGTGGAACGGAATCGTCGTATGGATGCCCGATACCGTGAATTCATCGAGGGCGCGGAGCATTTTCGCAATCGCCTCTTCCCGAGTCGGGGCATGGACGATCAACTTCGCGACCATCGAATCATAGAACGGCGGGATGACGGCACCGGCATAGAGCCCACTGTCGACGCGGACCCCCATGCCGCCTGGGATGATGTATTGATCGATCTTCCCAGCCATCGGCCGGAAGTCCGAGAACGGGTCTTCGGCGTTGATGCGACATTCAATCGAGTGACCGGAAAAAGTGATGTCTTCTTGCGAGATGGCGAGCGGGTGACCGAGCGCGACTTCAAGCTGCGCTTGGACGAGGTCAAACCCGGTGATCATCTCGGTCACCGGATGTTCGACTTGAATCCGGGTGTTCATCTCCATGAAGTAGAATTCGTTCACTTCCGGGACGTAGATGAACTCGATCGTCCCGGCACCTGAATACCGGATTGCCTTCGCCGCTTTGACGGCCGCTTCACCCATCGCCCGTCTTGTCGCTTCGTCGATGGCCGGAGACGGCGCTTCTTCGACGAGTTTTTGCATGCGGCGCTGAATCGTACAATCCCGTTCGCCTAAGTGAATGACATTTCCATATTGATCGGCGAGCACTTGTACTTCGACGTGACGGAACGATTCGATATATTTCTCTAAATAGACGTCGCCGTTCCCGAACGCCTGCTTCGCCTCTTTACGCGTCGCGCTGAGCCCTTTAATCAGTTCCGCTTCATCGAACGCGACACGAATCCCGCGTCCGCCACCACCGGCTGTCGCTTTGATGATGACCGGGTAGCCGATCTCACGGGCGAGCTCGATGGCCTCCCCGTCCGTCACGACGCCGCTCGAACCCGGTACGACCGGGACGCCCGACTCGATCATCGTCCGTTTTGCTTCGTCCTTGATGCCCATCTTTCGAATCGCATAACTGCTCGGACCGACGAACTGAATGCCGCACGCTTCGCTCATCTCGGCGAATTCCGCATTTTCCGCCAAAAAGCCATATCCCGGGTGAATCATCGTCGCATCGACCGCACAAGCGACCGATAAAATGTTCGGGATATTCAAATACGAGTCTTTCGACGGGTTCGGTCCGATGCAATACGCCTCGTCCGCGAGCTTGACATGAAGCGCCTCCCGATCTGCCTCCGAGAAGACGGCGACGGTCGGAATATTCAATTCTTTCGCGGCCCGGATGATTCGGACAGCGATTTCACCACGGTTTGCAATGAGTAGTTTCATAGCGACCTCACTTCACGCTGAAGAGCGCTTGACCGTATTCGACCAAATCACCGTCGGCCACGAGCACTTCGACGATTTCGCCACTGATTTCCGCTTCGACGTCATTAAACAGCTTCATCGCTTCGAGAATACAGACGACTTGACCTGTCTCGACTCGGTCTCCGACGTTCACGAACGCTTCTTTATCCGGTGCCGGGCGTGAATAGAACGTCCCGACCATCGGCGAAGTAATCGTTTTATAGGCTGGCGTGGCAACAGGTGCAGCCACTTCTTCCACGTCGTTCGTTACGACAGGTGCGGCAACCGGCGTGACCGGGACTGCGTGCGCGGCTTGTGGGACGACTTGTGGGACCGCCTCTTTTTTCAATGACAATTTAAAATCAGACGTCTCAAGTTCCATTTCATGGATTGACGTTTGGTCGAGCAATTCCATCAGCTCTTTAATATGATCGATTTGCATGAATATACCCCCCTGTTTATACCTGGTACTAAACTCTACTCTACTATAACTGGTCAGACCAGTGAATGCAACGACAAAAAAGGGCGTCCATTCCGAAGAATGAACACCCTAATCTTTACCCGTTATAACGGCCCGTGAACTCACCAGTCCGTGTATCGACCGTAACTTTTTCACCCGGCTCTATGAAGAGCGGCACTTGGATGATGTGGCCCGTTTCGACCGTCGCGTTTTTCTTGACGTTTGATGCCGTATCCCCTTTGACGCCTGGGTCGGCTTCAACGATTGTTAAGACGACCGTCGTCGGGAGCTCGATACCGAGAATCTCACCGTTGTAGTCCGCGATGCTCACTTCCATGTTTTCAAGCATGTATGGAAGGGCCGCTTTTACTTGTTCGCTCGTCAATTCGAGTTGCTCGTACGATTCGTTGTCCATGAACACGTACGTGTCACCCATCGGATAAAGATACTGCATGCGTTTGCGCTCGATGTGAGCCCGTTCGATACGTTCCCCACCACGGAACGTCGTCTCTTGGATCGCACCTGTGCGCAAGTTACGCATCTTCGTCCGAACGAAGGCAGCGCCTTTACCTGGCTTGACGTGTTGGAATTCGATGACTTGCCAAATTGAACCGTCAGACGTTTTGACCGTGAGACCTGTTTTTAAATCGTTTACTGATACCATGTTGATTTCCTCCTAAATTCAGACGAGGCTTACGCCTCGATCGTGATTAACTCTTTTGGCGATTGCGTGAGACGAACACATCCGTCCTCTGTGATCACGACATCGTCCTCGATACGGCAACCACCGACACCTGCGATGTAAATGCCCGGCTCAATCGTGACGACCATGCCCGGCTCGAGAATCGTCTCCGAGCGGAATGACAGCCCCGGCGCTTCATGCACTTCCATACCGAGTCCATGCCCAGTCGAGTGACCGAAGTACTCCCCGTAACCGGCATCTTTGATGACGTCACGCGTCAAAGCGTCCGCCTCGATTCCTGAGATGCCGGCTTTCGTCCCGGCTACGCCCGCGAGCTGCGCTTTGAGCACCGTGTCGTAAATGTTACGCAGTTCGTCCGAGATATCGCCGACTGCGAGTGTACGGGTGATATCCGAACAGTAGCCTTTGTAATATGCGCCGAAATCAAGCGTGACGAGTTCGCCCGCTTCAATCACTTTGTCACTCGCTACGCCGTGCGGGAGCGCTGAGCGCCATCCTGAGGCGACGATCATATCAAACGATGATGAGTCCGCTCCTTGGCCACGCATGAACATCTCGAGTTCGTTTGCGACTTCTTTCTCGGTCCGACCTGGACGAATGAACGTTTGGATATGTTCGAAAGCCGCATCGGCAATCGCCGCAGCTTCCTTCATTATCTTAAGCTCTGCCTCATCCTTAATCAAGCGTAGCTTTTCCACAATTCCTGACGTCTCGACGAGCTCTGCCGTCACTTCCTTCTCATATGTCCGGTACGATCCGACCGTCATATCGTCTTGCTCGATTCCGAGGCGCTTCACCGACTCATGCGCAGCGATTTCAGCGACCGACTTGACGAGCGACGTTTTGAGTTCGACGATCGAATAGCCTTTCACTTGGCTCGCAGCCTGCTCCGTATAACGGAAATCGGTAATAAAGCTTGCCGATTCCGGTGTGATCAAGACGACACCGCTCGACCCGGTGAAACCAGACAAATAACGGATGTTCTCTCGTTTCGTCACGAGTAGTCCGTCAATCCCGTTAGCGGCGAGTTCACGTTGTAACTTACTGACACGTTCAATCATGGCGATTCCTCCAATGTTCGATTAATGCGTGCAACGCGAGCGTATAACTCGTCAAGCCGAAGCCACTGATGACGCCGAGACAGACGGCGGCAAGCTTCGATTCATGCCGAAACGACTCCCGGGCATGCACGTTCGAGATATGTACCTCGACGACAGGGGCAGAGATGGCCGCGATGGCATCACGAAGCGCGATCGACGTATGCGTGTAGGCACCGGCATTGAAGATGACCCCTTCGTAATCGAACGCCTCGTGCAACGCATCGAGTAACGCGCCTTCATGATTCGATTGGACGAACGTGAGCTCGACGTCATCAGGCGCAACGAGCATCAACTCACTGGCTAACCCCTTCAATGATACGTTTCCGTACACGTCAGGCTCCCGTCTGCCCAGCAGATTCAAATTCGGTCCGTTCAACACAAGAATACGCAATCTATATTCCCCCTTCGTCAAGTCGCTTCTATTGTAACAAATTTAGACACAGTGCGTGAATCGAGTCACCTAAGGTTTCGTTTTTCGAACGAATCACGGTATAATTCAACTATACTACGGCTAGAATCGAGGAAATCGTATGACAACTAAACCATCCATCCCCGTCGGCGGGCAGGCGCTCGTTGAAGGTGTGATGTTTCAAGGACGGAGCGAGAGCGCTTCGGCGATCCGGCGTAAAGACGGGTCAATCGAGACGTTCAGCCAACCTCGCATCCTCGTGCCTTGGGTACAGTCTTTAAAGAAAGCCCCATTTCTGCGCGGCATCGTCGCGTTATACGAGTCGTTGAAGAACGGCTCGGCCCACATGACGTTCGCGAGTGACCGCTACGATGTCGACCCGAGCGAAGATGCAGTCGAGAAACCCGAGAAAAAACAAAACATCTTTATGGTGCTCATGATTGCCATCGTCGGGGTCATCTCCTACGTTTTCGGGAAGCTTATCTTCAACGTCACCCCGGCATTATTGGCCGCCATGTTTCAAAGCGTGCCGGCATTGTCCGGACACGTGATTCAAAACCTCCTCGAAGGGGGAATAAAATTAGTATTACTGCTCAGTTATCTCTACTTGATTTCCTTGACTCCGCTCATCAAGCGCGTGTTTCAGTATCACGGTGCCGAGCATAAAGTCATCAATTGTTACGAGTCCGGTCGACCGATTACGGTCGAGAACGTTCGCGCGAGCTCACGACTGCACTATCGTTGCGGTTCGAGCTTCATCTTGTTCACCGTGTTCGTCGGCATCGGCGTCTATATGATTGTGCCGATTGACCCGCTCTGGGTCCGACTCGTCAGCCGCATCGCACTGTTGCCGGTCGTCATCGGCATCTCATTCGAAGTACTTCAATTCACGAACCGTTTCCGCGATCATCGTTATTTGTCGGTTCTCGGCAAACCCGGCCTCTCACTTCAGTTGTTGACAACACGTGAGCCAAACGATGAACAAATCCAAGTCGCCATCGAGGCGTTCGAGACGTGGGAGCGCGCCGAAACCGTTCAACCGGCCGTTAAAAGAGAGGGTTAAAGAGGAGGAAACGCCATGATCAGACAAAGAATCGGCTCGACCGCAGCGACCATCGTGTTCATCTTAGGCTTCATCGGTGTCGGGCACATGCTCGCGACCGACCCCGGTCGTTTGTTCAGACAGTTGCTTTTCATCGGTATTTTCGGGTTAATCTTTTATGTGATTTACAAAGTGTTCATGGCGCCTAAAATCTCGGCTGAAGACATGCGTTACCGCAAGACGGCCCAAGCCTCGAAAAAGCGGATGCAGCGTCCGAACAGCCCTCAAGTGAAACCTTCGGCGGCCGCGAAGAAAAAAGTGAAGCAAAAGCCTGGATCGAACGTGACGAAACTGTCAAAACGCCCGTCCTTGAACCGAACGGACAGACCGCAACTCACCGTCATCGAAGGCAAAAAGGGCAAGAAGAAGAAAAAAGCGAATATGTAAACAGGAGGCGACACAATCATGTGTCCCTCCTGTTTTTTAGTCCGTCTCCACGAAACCGATGTAAGGCAAGTTGCGATACTGCTCGGCGTAATCAATCCCATAGCCGATGACGAACTCATCCGGAATCTCAAAACCGACATAATCCGCTTCGAGTGTGACGAGACGACGGGCCGGCTTGTCGAGGAGCGTACAGATTTTCAACTCGCCCGGTTGATGCAGCGACATGTGCTGACATAAGAATTTCAGTGTTTGACCCGTGTCGATGATGTCTTCGATGATGACGACGTATTTGCCTTCGACATCCAAGTCGAGATCTTTACGCAACTGGACGTTTCCGCTCGAGACTGACTTTTTGCCGTATGAAGACGCCGCGACCGTATCGAGTTGGACGCTCCCGTTCATCTGTCGCATCAAGTCAGCCGCAAACACCATCGACCCTTTAAGGACGGCAACAAGAACGATCGGCCTCCCCGCCGCATCCCGTTCAATCTGCTCTGCAAGTTCGCGCACACGGTGTTTAATCTGATCCTCATCAAATAATTTTCCTTTAATCTGAATATCCATCATGTCGGCGCATCGCGCGCCGTCACCCCCTCTTCAATCTATCCAGCCACCATTCTATCACAACACTAGTAAAAAACCATATGTTATTCTTAAATTTATTTTTAATGTTCGGTTTTAGAAGGGTATCCATCAAAAAAGGCACCGGTCCGACGACCGACACCTCACTTTCATGATTCATCTTGGGTGCGACGATGTTGCTGGAACTCATGAAACTGCTCCATCAATTCCGGCTTATCCTCGAAAAACTCCACGAATCCCGTCATACAGTCGAGGGTATCCGAACTCAAGTGATGCTCGATTCCCTCAACGTCTTCATAGACGTGCGCTTCGTCTGCTCCAATGAGCCGGAGAAACGATTCCAACATCGTATGGCGCTCGACAAGCCGCTTTCCAATCTTTTGACCTTTATGCGTCAACATGAGGCCGCGATATTTTTCGTAAACCAAATAGTCTTCTCGGTCGAGCTTTTGGACCATCTTCGTGACTGAAGAAGGGTGCACCCCTAAATGTTCCGCGATATCGGATACTCGGGCGTACCCTTTTTCCTCCATCAATAAATAGATTCGTTCTAAATAATCTTCCATACTCGGTGTCGGCATGGGCGTGGCCTCCCCTTCAGTTCCATTCTCCAATCTTTATTTTAGCGTAACGACCCATAAACCGAAAGCGCGACGCGGAAATCCGTGAGTCAATCATTGTCTCATGACCTTATCTTCTTTATAATGAATGGTGGTAACTCAAGTAGAGAAAGGAAGAACAGTAATGGGAATCGAAACAATCCTCGTCATCATCCTATGGGGTGCACTCATCGCATACATCGTATGGCGCTTCATGCCAGCACGTGGTTTGAAAAAGATGAAGCAAGAAGAATTCCGGGCCTCGCTCCGAAAAGGACAATTGATTGATGTCCGCGAACCGAACGAATACAAAGGTGGTCACATCATCGGCGCGCGGAACATCCCCGTCGGTCAGATGAAATTACGCATGAAAGAACTTCGTAAGGACCAACCGATCCTCATGTACTGCCAAGGGAAGTCCCGGACGAACCAGGCGGCCAAGCTGCTATTGAAGAACGGATTCACGGACGTCTATATGCTCGAAGGCGGATTCAAGAACTGGAAAGGCAAAATCAAAAAAGATTAAGCCAAAACGGCCGATTCTCATCGCAGAGGATCGGCCGTTTTTTAGGACGAGGTCCACTCTCATGACGGGAGCGGACCTCGTTTCATTGGTCAATTGATTGATGAAGGCTGTCGGTGCTCATATTTGAGCACTGGCTTCCGGGCAGCGAGCGTCTCGTCGAGTCGCTTGACGACGGTCGTATGCGGCGCCGTCTGGACGATTTCAGGATTCTCTTCTGCTTCCTTCACAATTTGAAGCATCGCGTCACAGAACGCGTCGAGCGTCTCTTTCGACTCGGTCTCCGTCGGCTCGACCATGATGCACTCCTCGACGTTGAGCGGGAAGTAAATCGTCGGCGGGTGATAGCCGAAGTCGAGCAAACGTTTGGCAATATCGAGCGTACGGACGCCGAGCGCTTTTTGACGTTTGCCGGACAAGACGAATTCGTGTTTGCAATACGTATCGTACGGCACGTCGAACGCGCCCTTCAATCGGGCGAACATGTAGTTGGCGTTCAAGACGGCTTCACGCGACACGCGCGTCAATCCTTCCGCGCCCATCGTCTTGATGTAACTATACGCCCGGACGTTGATGCCAAAGTTTCCGTAGAACGGTTTGATTCGCCCAATCGACTGCGGACGGTCATAGTCGAGCGTGTAGCCCGATTCCGCTTTTCGGACGATCGGCGTCGGCAAGTATGGAATCAAGTCCCGCTTGACACCGACCGGACCCGATCCCGGGCCACCACCGCCGTGCGGTCCTGTAAACGTCTTGTGCAAGTTCAAGTGCACGACGTCAAAGCCCATATCCCCAGGACGGGCGATTCCGAGAATCGCATTCGAGTTGGCACCGTCATAATACAGCTTCCCGCCCGCCTCATGGACGACTTTACTGATTTCGAGAATGTCCGCTTCGAACAAGCCGAGTGTGTTCGGGTTCGTCAACATGAGCGCTGCCGTGTCATCCCCGACTTTCGCTTTCAAATCGTCCAAGTCGACGAGACCACGCGCATCCGATTTGACCGTCACCGTCTCGAATCCGGCCACGACAGCGGAAGCGGGGTTCGTACCGTGGGCAGAGTCCGGTACGAGTACTTTCGTCCGCTGCATGTCCCCGTTATGATGATGGAACGCTTTAATGAGCATGAGGCCCGTCCATTCCCCGTGGGCACCTGCGGCCGGTTGGAGCGTCACTTCGTCCATTCCCGTGATTTCAGCGAGCTTGTCTTGAAGATCGACCATCATCTCGAGCGCCCCTTGAACCGATTCGACCGGTTGGAGCGGGTGGATGTGGGCGAAGCCAGGAAGACGTGCCATGTCTTCATTCACTTTCGGGTTGTACTTCATCGTACACGACCCGAGCGGATAGAAACCAGAGTCAACGCCATGGTTCCGCGTCGAGAGCGACGTATAGTGGCGCACGACGTCGAGTTCAGATACTTCCGGTAGCTCAGCCGTTTGTTTTCGAATCATCGATGCCGGTAGTAGCGACTCGAGGTCCACTTCCGGTACTGTCGGTGTCGGCAAGTTATAGCCGGTCCGGCCGGCACGTGACACTTCAAAAATGAGCGTTTGTTCGTGTTGCATCAGTTCATCCCCCCAACCACTTCAACAAATTGATCAATTTCCTCTTTTGTCCGGAGTTCGGTCGCACAAACGAGCATCTGTGTGCGGCGCTCCGCCTCATACGTCCCGAGCGGTAATCCGCCGATGATGCCATGGTCGAGCAAGTGGCGTGACACGTCGTCGGCGTCGACACCGAAATCGACGACGAACTCGTTGAACATCGGACCTTCATCAATCACGGCATAACCGGCTGCCTTCAATGACTCTTTCATGTAGTGCGCCGTCTGCATATTGCGCACCGCCATGTCGCGAATCCCATACTTCCCGAGCGCCGACATCGTGATGGATGCAGCGAGGGCGTTGAGCGCTTGGTTCGAACAGATGTTAGACGTCGCTTTATCGCGGCGGATATGTTGCTCCCGCGCCTGAAGCGTCAACACGAACCCACGTTTGCCGTCCTCATCGACCGTCTGACCGACGAGTCGGCCTGGCAGTTTACGCATGAGTGCCTTTTTGACGGCAAAGTAACCACACGATGGCCCACCGAAACTTTGAGGAATCCCGAACGGTTGCGCGTCACCAACTGTGATGTCCGCCCCGAGCGCACCTGGTGATTCGAGTACGCCCAACGCGAGCGGATTACTCGAGACAACGAAGAGCGCCCCCGCATCGTGTGCCATTTTTGCAAGCGAAGCCAAGTCTTCGACTCGACCGTAGAAGTTCGGATACTGCACGACAAGACACGAGGCGTCTGACAAATCGAGATCGCCCGACGTCAAGCCATCGACTACCGGTGTGATGTCAACATCAAGCCCTGGACCGGCTGCATACGTCCGAATGACATCTTTTGCTTCAGGATGGACTGCTCCCGAGACGACGACACGTTTTTTCTTCGTATGGGCGCTTGCGAGATATGTTGCCTCAGCGAGCGATGTAATCCCATCGTACATCGACGAGTTGGCGACATCCATCCCTGTCAATTCACAAATCATCGTCTGAAACTCAAACATCGCCTGGAGCTCTCCTTGCGAGATTTCAGGTTGATACGGCGTATAGGCCGTGTAAAACTCAGAGCGAAGCAACATATGGTTCATGACGCTCGGTGACAGGTGATCGTACATGCCCGCGCCAAGGAAGCTCGGATGCGATTTCGTATGCATGTTTTTCTCGGCGAGTTTCGTCATATGACGGACGAGATCCACTTCAGGGAGCGGTGCCCCGATCGCTGACAGCGATGCTGACTCTCGTAATGTGGCCGGGATGTCTTCAAGCAAGTTATCAATCGACTCGACGCCGATCGTGTGCAACATGTCACGCTCATCTTGTTCTGTCATCGGCAAATAGCGAAATTCCATTCTGTTCATTCTGAATCCCCCTGTTTATTTACGTTTATAAAACGGTGTCGGTACGCGTTCGGCTTCTATTTTTTTCCCCCGGACGTCGACGATGAAGTGCGTCTCTTCCACGAAGCGGCGATCGATCCGCGCCCAGGCGATTGATTCGTTCACGGTCGGTGGCATCGTACCCGTCGTGACGACGCCAATCGTCTCTCCGTCAAACTCGATTGTCGCGCCTTGCCGGGCGATGCCTCGCCCAAGCAGCTTCAAGCCAATCATCCGGCGCGGGATATCTTCTTTTTGTTTCACGAGTGCGTCTTTCCCGATGAAGTCTGTATCGAGCTTCACGGCAAAGTTCACGTTCGCCTCGAACGGCGTGACCGTCTCGTCGAGTTCATGGCCATATAACGGTAAACATGCCTCAAATCGCAACGTGTCACGCGAACCGAGCCCACACGGTGTCACTTGCTCGTTCTCGAGCGCTGACCAAATCCGACCGATGTGTTCTGCCCGCGCATATAACTCAAAACCATCCTCGCCGGTGTAACCACTTCTAGAGACGATCGTCGACACACCAGCCACGTCTCCTGTGAGGAAACGGAAGAATTTAATCTCTGCGAGCGGTAAATCCGTCAATTTGGATAGGATTTCCTCTGCTTTTGGCCCTTGGACTGCGATTTGACCGTATGCATCCGACTCATCCGTCACAGTGACGTCCCCTTCGACGTAAGCGTTGACGTGCGCGACATCTTTTTCGATATTCGAGGCGTTGACGACGAGCCAGAACGCGTCTTCGTCTAATCGATAGACGAGCAGATCGTCGACGACACCGCCGTCAGGTAAACAAAACAAGTTGTACTGGGCTTGGCCGATTTGAAGTTTTGACACGTCATTCGTCACGAGCCGTTGGACGTTTTGTAACGCGTCAGGCCCTTCGATCCGAATTTCCCCCATGTGCGAGACGTCGAACATCCCGACATTTTCGCGGACGGCCATATGCTCTTCTTTAATCGTTGAAAACATAATCGGCATATCAAACCCCGCAAACTCCACCATTTTCGCCTTCGGTGCGATCAAGTCATACAAAGGCGTACGTTTAAGCGTAACTTTCTCCATATTATCCCCCAATCCCGAACATAAAAATAAAAACAAATGAAATATTTCGTTTCCACTATCACTCTATCAATTTTCACAGCTGCTGCCTAGCCTAAAACGACCAAAAAGAAAGAGGATGGAAAACGAAAACGTTTTCATCCTCATTATTTCATATTTTGCTCTCAGTGGAAACGGGCGAGCTTTCAATTCCTGCGGTCCGTTTGATTTCTTGTGTCAAACCGATCGATGCATCTTTCAGCTCGACCGACTCCGTCTTCACTTTGACCGATAACCGTTTCATTTCGGCGACGGACGCGTTCACCGTGTCGACGTGACGTTTAATCTCATCAATCAACTGTTGAATCACGCCAATCCGAATCTGAAAACGTTCGGTCAGGCGTTTGACGCGCCTGACGTCCCCTGCCATCTTCTTTTTGTATAGAAGAAAGCCATATAAGCCGAGCCCGACGAGCGCGAGCACGACGATGCCCAAGTTAATCCAAATCATTCGTTCTCCTCCTTCAATCGATTTAATTGTCGAACGACGTCTTCTGTACCACGTGAGGCATCGAGGACGATATCCGCCTCACGGTAAAGCGGTAGACGACGGTCATATAAGGCGCGTACGTTCTCTTTGCCGCCTTTGACGAGCGGGCGGCTTGAATGACGAATCCGTTCCCAACACAATTCGAACGGCAAATCTAGCGCAATGACCGTACCGTGCGCCTTCATCCATTCAACGTTCCCCGGACGCTCCACGATGCCCCCGCCGGTCATAATATACTCCGCCTTCGTCGATCGCAAAAGCTCACTCTCGAGTTCACGAAAGGCAACTTCCCCGTGTTGATCAAAGAAGGACGGAATGTCCATACCGGCATGTCGTTCTAGCTGTTCGTCTAAGTCGACGACATGATTTGTTGTTTCAAGATATCGTTTTACGCTTGTTTTACCTGTACCCATAAACCCGATGATATAAAACGGCTTACTCATCGAAATAAATCACCTCTTTATGTCGCTCGCCCGTCACGAGCCGGATTTCGACTTCCGTCGTCCCGCTCCCGAGCGGTCGGCACGAGACTGTCCCGGTCGGTCTCGTTATGACGGCAGCTTTCGCCTTGCAGTTCGCTTTCGCCACGAGCAAGTGCGCTTCGAACCGGATGGCGAGAATATCACGGGACAGCCGTTCCGTACTTCGTTCAATATCAGTATACCAAAACAACGATGCGCCAAGTATCCATGTCACGACAATCAAGGAAGAGAGGAGGAAGAAGCCGCTCTCATGCACATCACGTATTTTTCCCGCTTCCCATGCCGATCGTCGAACCGGATTTGATACCCCTGCCCTACCGATTCGACACGATACTGTTCGATTCCTCTGACGAATAATAGATTCCCTCCCCCGTCCCCGACCATGACCAAGTTTCCGTTAATCTGTTTCAACGTCCACGACCACGTCGTCTCGTCCGGACGCACGTATACACCGATGAGACGGCCGTCCTTGACGGCACAATCCCGACTGTCGATGACTTTACGGACGAACAGCTGAGAAGTCGTCGTCACACTTCCTCTCGGCTGCTCATACAGCGTCTCACCGAGCGAAAGCAGATGGACGAGAAGCCCGACGAACAACGGGACGAGCATGAGTACAAACGTCAGTTCTAACATCGTGTACCCGCGCTCAAAGGGTCGGCAGACATAACTCTTCGACACAGACATGTCCTCGCCCGCTCGGGTTAGCTGCATCGATCAACACCTCCCGTTGCAACGCTTCATACTGCCGGACCGTCGCTTCCAATCGTTCGATTCGTTCATTGCCGTTCACGATAAACGGGACGAGTACTCCGATCCATCCAAGTAGCAATGCCAGGCTCAGACAAATCTCCCATAGCGTGACACCTCGTTCAAAACCCCTCACTTCGAATCACCTCCGGTTCGTACGTCCCCATCCGAAACTTTAGTGTGATCGATTGGGTGCCTGAAGAAAATTTCCATTGCCCGGCATACGAAGCCGCCGTCTTCGAGAACACAATCTCGCTTGACGTCGGCAGACTGAGCACAATCCCATCTGGAACTGGGACCGTCTTAATCGACGTCAATCCGCATGTGATATGATAGCGCCGTTCTTTCACGTACCAGCGCAAGCGCGGCACGCATTTCTCGTCAGCGGCGACATAAGGATACTGGCCCACCTCCGCGATGTCGGACAAGAGCCCTTCAGTGAAGTCGATTAAAGCGAGGCGGTCAATCGAACGTACCGCCGGCATTGCCAGTAGCAGCATCGATGACAAGACGAGCAGCACCGCCGCCATCTCAATGAACGTATAGCCGTCTTGCCTCATTTTTTTGTGAGCGTGCCTGTTGCCGGCGCGTACGTATACGCCGTCGACTGACAACTGTACGTGAGTGGATCCGTCGCGCCGCCGCGTTTGATGACCGCGAGAGTCTCAGGATATGTTTTATGCTCCGCATAATAGAGGTTAATCTCTGACTCGACGATGCGGACACTCCCTTCGCAACTGACGCTGTCAGCTCGGCTCTTCCCGTCCGTCATCGACGGGACGAGCAGTAACAACAAAACAGAAATAATCAACAAGACCGCTGCCATCTCGACAAGTGTGAAACCGCGTTCCGTATCCCGATTGATCATCTTAATTCCTCCTCATAGTTGACCCATAATCAGTTGTACCGGTAAATAAATCGTATAAAACATCATCGTCACCATGACCGTTAACACGCCATATAACGCCGGTTCCGCCTTGGCAATCAGTTCTTTCCAATAACTTTCCATCTCTTCAAAGACGAGTTCCCGATGGACGGCCATCATCGTGCCCAGCTCCCCGCTGACGGAACCGACGCCAAACAGACTCACAACTTCGTGGTCTAAAAACGGTTCGTCCCTCGCGGCCGCCTCAAGCTCATAGCCGGCCGACATCCGGTCATGCATTCGTCTCGCAATCATCGCCACTTCGCCGTCCCCTACAGCCAACCGCTCAACGATGTGGCGCACTGACGCCTCTCCGTCCTGAAGTAGCGAAAGTTCACTGACGAACAAGTACGTGACGTATAGTCGCTGCCCCCGCTCTATGAGCGGAATGCGGATGACCCCGGCTTTCCCAAGACGATAGAGACCGGCCGCCGCAACAAGGAAACAGACGAACAAGCCCGGGAAGAACCACTTCGATAACAAAATCGCGTTCATGCCGCTCAATCGTTCGAGCTCGACCATCGTCAACAGTTTAGGAAAAATATACAGGGCGTAAATCGTGCCTAGACCAAACAACATCGTCATAATGACGAGCGGGTATCGGGCTAGCTGCTTCAACTCCTGTTCAAGGGAAGACCGCATTTCCGACAAGGCGAGCACTTGCTCGAGCCCTTCAATAAAATGGTGTCCGCGTTCCGCCGTCTCGAGCAACTCTCGCATCCGCTCGTTCGAGACGAGTGTCGCAAACACTTCGGCGAGTGACGCCCCTTCTTCGAGCGCGACACGCATGTTCGTCACGCTTTGGCGACGCTTTCCACGTTCATGCATCTCGAGCGTCTCAAACGCCTTTTTCAATCCGACACCTCGTGACTGTAACCTTAAAAATCGACGGATCGTGTTCAGTTCACACATGACTCGGGTAGTGACCATGAACATGTCATCTCCTCTCCTCGGTGAAGCACACACCAGTATCGATTGATTTCCATGTCGCCCGCTAACTCTCGGAGACGGCGTTCCCCGTCTTCAATCGTTGATGTGTGAAACGTCGCAATCGTCAGATGTCCGCTAAGCGCTGCATCATGCGCGACTTTTAATTCTTCGCTCGTCCGAATCTCACCGATGACGATGACATCAGGGTCGGCCCGCAACGTCTCTTTCAGAAGACTGCGATGATCAAGGCCTGCCTTCGCGTTCACCTCTAATTGGATAACACCGGTAATCGGTTGTTCCGGCGGGTTCTCAATCGTGACAATCCGTCGGTGATTCATTCGCTCGAGCAAGGCGTATAACACCGTCGTCTTCCCCGCCCCGGTCGCTCCGCCAATTAAAAAGAGTCCGTGTCGCATCATCGCGAATCGTTCAAACAGCATTTGATCTTCCGTTCTCACTAGTTCATGTAAATCGAACGACACGTTCGGCATACGCCATGACATTAACGTTTGCTCGAACGACGGCAAGAACGTGACTCGAATCATCGCCGTCTCCGCATTGTACATTCCAGATTGCGGGACCCGTTGATCGGTTTCCGTCAATGAACACCAGTATTTCATATGTAGCGTCAATCGTTCATACTCCGTCCTGCCTAACGTCTCGACCACGTCCAACCGCGTCCCAGACCGAAAGTGGACCGCCACATCACGCTCATTCGGCATGAAATGCACATCACTTGCCCGATGCTCCCGCGCCAATTCAATCAATCGCCTCGTAACTGTACGCATTGTCCCCACCTCACGATAAGCATAAAAAAAAGCCCACCTGTAGGAAAGTGGACTTGTGTTATGAAACGTTAGCTGAAGTTAAATCATGGCGACGTGCGTACGTCTCGATTGACACTTTGTCATATCCGACAATGACTTCTTTACCGTCCGTCAAAATCGGACGTTTCAGCAACTTTGGATTTTCACTCATCAAGTGAAGCAACTCGCTCAATTTTAAATCATCGACGTCAACGTTCAATTGCTTGAACGCCTGGCTTCTTGTCGCTAGCAGTGATTCGACGCCGTTGTCACACAATGTGAGCAACGTCTTCAATTCATCTACCGAAGGAGCGTCACGGAAAATATGACGTTCACTCACGTTGAGTTGCTGTTCTTGCAAAAACGCCTTCGTTTTTCGACATGACGTACAACTTGGATACGTATAAAACATCAATTCATTTGCCATTATAATTGCCTCCTTATAAGTTCGGTTTCCGCTCGTACATGTTGTGTGTAAGATGATTATACAATGGTTAGACAATAATGTACAGTGTTTGTACAACTTTTTTTATTTTTTTGTTACAAGATTGTTCAACGATAAGATTTCACATATTTTTCACGATTATTTTGCTCAATTCACACGTTTCCGTAGCATTTTTTTTAATGTGTTGGTAAAATAGTGAATGAGAATGGAATAATGTACGTATGGGGGGATTAACATGGCGAGAATGTACCGTGTCCTTGGATTTTGGACTGGGTTGATCGCAGCGCTTGCGTTCGTGGGCGCGCTCGGTGGAGATCAAAGCGACAGTCATTACACGAATGATTTTATCGTTATGGGTCTTGTCTTTTTGGCTCAAACTATTTTCTTCGTCGCACTCGGCTATTTGAAACTGACTGAAAAAACGTATGTCTACGTGTTTGGCGCTTATTTGACGGTCTTCTTCATCGTCTTCACGTATTGGAGTAACTTCCAAATGTAAAAAAAGATTGTCTCATGACGAGACAATCTTTTTTCGTTCATCGGCTAAAGAAAGGATTGGACGTGATTTCGGCCCCGAGTGTCGTTTTCGGGCCGTGACCTGAATAGAGCACCGTCTCTTTTGGTAACAGTTGGCGAAGCCGGTCAATCGATCCGAGCAACGTGGCCTGGTCGCCGCCATACAAATCGGTGCGCCCGACCGATTGCTTAAAGATCAAGTCGCCGCAAAACGCGATTTTGTCACTTGGAAGATAGAGTGTCACACTCCCAGGTGAATGTCCCGGCGTGTGATGCAGCTCAAACGCGAGCGCCCCAATCTCAAGTGTTTTTCCTTGATACGTTCGTTCCGCAGGTCGCATCGAAGCGGATGGCAAATGAAATTTGGCCGCCCCGTTCTTTTCGTCATCGGTTAACCACGTCCGCTCTGCTTCGTGGACGTACACGGGCACGTTAAAGCGATCGCGTAACGCATCAATGCCGCCGATATGGTCGAAATGGGCGTGGGTCAACAAGATGGCGTGTAATCCGCCGAACCGTTCGACCGCCTCAAAGAACCGGCTATCATCCGTACCCGGGTCGATGATGACGACCGTTCCGTCCTGTTCGACGACATAACCGTTCTCTTGTGCCAAGCCGGATGTGATTTTTACAACGTTCATTATGAACACCTCCGTATCCATTCTAATCGATATTGTGGCAAAATTGTAGCAGCGCCTTTCTTTGCTCGACAGCGTCACATATTTCGGATAAAATAATAGTGATATTTCAGTGAAATTTTTATGAATTTCATGACGTATAATAAAGGGGGAACTCGTCATGCATTTGTATGAGCCATTTGGATGGATCTCACTCATCGTGGCACTCGTTGCGATTTGGGGAATGGCCCGTTCATTCAAGAAGCGTCAATTCTTTCCACTCGCCTTTGCAGCCGTCACCGTGCTCGTCTTCGGATTTTTCGGTATCGCGACATTGATTTACGGTGGAATTCCAAGCTAATGAAGTACTAAAAAACGACTTCGGTCGTTTTTTTGTACAGTAAAAGCGTCGTCCGTTCGGACGACGCTTTCCTCAATCAGTTATTCGACTGTTCTTTGAAACGCAACAAATCGGAGTAAATCAAATCATCGTTCATCTGTAGAATCGACTCTGCCTCTTCGTTGACTGGTCCACAGAGCGAAGCGTCCTCGACGACTTCGCCTGTCTGCGCATCATAACATGTCGATTGCGTCCAAACGTACTCATCGGTCAACACGGTGCCGTCCCGGAAGATGGCGCGACTGTTCCGTTCTTTCGAGAACAGGTCATTTCCGAATCCGATCAAGTCGGACGTATCCATCCCTAACAAGTGGAGAATTGTCGGTTTCATATCGACATGACTGCCGATCGTTTCATGCACTTCACCTTTTGTTTGGTCAGGTAGGTGGACGACGAACGGTACTTGTTGAAGTTTCGCCACGTCATACGGCGTCAATTCTTCTTTCCCGAGCAAGTCAGCCATCGCGGCGTTGTGGTTCGTCGAAATGCCATAATGGTCCCCGTAGACGATGAAGATCGTGTCGTCCCACATGCCGTTCGCCTTCAACTCGTCGATGAACAGCCCGAGCGCATAGTCCTGATAGGCGAGCGCCTGCGGGAAGTTGTTGAGCGTCGTCGAGTTCGTCTCGAATTTCGGCACGAGCTCATAGTCTTCGCTCGGCATCGTGTAAGGGAAATGGTTCGTGAGCGTGATGAACTTTGCATAGAACGGTTGCGGAAGCTCTTCAAGGATCGGAATCGACTGTTCGAAGAAACTATCATCGAGCAGTCCCCACTCGGTCATGTCTTCTGGGTTCCCAAGGTCATAGCTCTTCTCGTCAAAGAATTCGTCGACCCCGACGTTCTTATACATTTGGTCGCGGTTCCAGAACGATTTGTTGTTCGCATGGAACACGGCCGAATAATAATTATCTTCTTTGATCACTTCAGGAAGGGCCTGATATTCGTTATCGGCGTTCGTGAAGTAGACGGCTCCGCGCGGAAGTCCGTAGAGCGAATTGTCGAGGGCGAACTCGGCATCGGACGTCTTGCCTTGTCCGACCGTGTGATAATAGTTCGGCCAGAAGTGTGACTCTTCAATCAGTTTGTTCAAGTTCGGCGTGATGTACTCGCCGTTTGAAGCCTTCATGTTGTGAGTGAAGTTTTGAGCCGACTCGAATGAGACGACGATGACGTTCTTGCCCTTATACTTCCCGAACAGCTCCGGGTCCGGCGCCGCATAGTTTTGACGGGTGAACTGTTCGATTTCAGCAAGCTCCGACCCATCTGCCATCGCTTTTTGCGCCGACGTCTTCGTCTGGAGCATCGCGTCGTACACGTGGAAGTTGAACGTCCCGATGTTTTTGACGAGCAGTTCGCGGTCGAACGAGCGTGTCAAGAGCTCTGGGCGTTCCGTCTCCGCGAGCGACAAGTTGAAGAGGAACACCGCGACGGCCGCCACGAATGTGACGAGCGCACGTCGATGAGATGCCGCGTTCTGACGCGTGTTCACTTTCCAAAGGATGAACGGCAATACGAGCACATCGCCAAGGATGATCAAGTCCTTCCATTCAAGCAATGACGTGAACGATGTCGACAACGTCTCCATGTTCGACGGTTGCAAGATGACCGGCATCGTCAAGTAGTCTGTGAACTCCCGATAATAGACAGCATCCGCAAACAAGATGAACGAGGCGAACGCATAGAGCGTGAAAATCACCCATTTTTGTTTGCTGCCTTTGAAGAAGAAGCTGAACGCGAACAGGAACAGCGTCGAACTAATCGGGCTGATTAGTAAAATGAAGGCTTGCGCCGTGTTTTCAATCGGAATGTTGAAGAAAAATTGGTATACGATGTACGTCTTCGTCCAAAGCAATAAAGTAAAAATCCAGAATAAACGATATTCTTGAAACGAAGCGCGGACCGTTTCATTCAGTCGCATAGTTAGCTTCGAGAAGCGTTGAGATGACTTCATCTGACGGTCTCCTCCTATTTTCAGTTTTTAACGACCGCAGTCGTATGAGGTTCGTGTATAGTTTGTTCTCTTTTTCACGAACGGTATCAGTCCAGTATCAAGTTCAAATCTTACCCCTTTTTTAACAAAAAATCAACTCCACGATTACAAAATTTACATTACTTAATACCCGTTCCACGTAAAAAACACGCCTATGCGAGTCGCATAGGCGTGACAGTTTGACATCGAGTTAGACGCGTGTCGGCAAGAAGTGTTTCCGGGCGAGCCAGGCGCAACCGATGACACCGGCATCGTTTTCGAGTTCCGCGATTTTGAACGTCGTCGACTCATATACGCGTTCGAGCGCGAATCGTTTGAACTGGGCATCGAGCGGTTCAAGGAGTGCCTCACGCGCTTTCGAGACGCCGCCACCGATGACGATGATTTTCGGGTTGAGCGTGTTGGCGATATTTGAAATCGTCAGACCGAGGTATTCCGTCATCTCTTCGACGACTTCGGTTGCCACTTCATCGTTCGCTTTGTACGCTTCGAACACATCGCGAGCGGTCACTTCTTTCAATTCATTCAACGACGTTGTCCGATTTTTTCGTTTTTGTAGCGCCAAACGCGAGACCCCCGTCGCCGAGGCGATCGTCTCGATGCATCCGGTGCGGCCACATCCACACTTGACCGCTTTCGCCGCATCACGCTCAACGGTGATATGTCCAATTTCTCCGGCCATTCCCGCTGCCCCGTGGACGATGTTACCATTCGTGATGACACCGCCTCCGACGCCTGTACCGAGCGTGACGGCGAGGAGCTCCGACGCCCCTTCTCCGGCACCTTTCCACATCTCGCCGAGCGCGGCCGCGTTCGCATCGTTCTCAAGAACAGCCGGCAATCCGACCGCTTTCTCGAACTCGCTGACGAGCGCAAAGTTTTTCCATCCGATGTTCGGAGAATACTCGACAATCCCCTCCGAGAAGTTGATGAAGCCCGGTGCCCCGATGCCGGCCCCGGCAAAGTCCTCTTTAGACTTTCCTGATTCTACAAGATAAGCATTGAAAGAAGTCGCGATATCTTTCGGAATATGTACCCCGTTCTCACGAATGTCTGTCGTAATCTCCCACTTGTCCGAAATGATGCCATTCATATCAAGGACGGCCATTTTCACCGTCGTACCACCGATGTCGATTCCTAATAACCATTTCATATCCATCACTCCTCATGTCAAATAAATCGCTTTCATTCAATAGTTTACACTATCGAACCCCTTGTGCAAACATTTGCACAAGGGGTTTTTCTGTCAATCTATCGAATTTTTTAATTCATGTGTCAAAATGATCTTTGCCGTGTCATAATCGCGCTGCTCGATGATGCCACCCGCATGAAGTTCATCTAGTTCCATCATCATCAAGCTGATTTCAGCATCCCGCTCGCCAATGTAAATGATGGTCCCAAATCCTTTCAAAAACTGTTGCACGTCATAGAAGTTTTTCATACATGCCCCTCCATTCGCGAGAGTACGTATCGATGCAACAGTTTACGTGTCGCCTCGAGCGAAGAAACGTGTGTCCGTTCGTAACTATGGCTCGACTCGATTCCCGGGCCGACGAGGGCGTGCCGAACGTCATGGCCGGCACTGACTGCCGCTGACGCATCCGAACCATAAAAAGGATAGACGTCGATTTTGAATGCGATGCCTTCGTCTCTGCAAATCGAAGTGAATTGGCGACGTAACTTTAAATCGTACGGACCAGACGAGTCTTTGGCACAAATCGAGACCGTATACTCGTCCGAGTGTTGACCGTCTCCAAGCGCCCCCATATCGACGGCGATATATTCGATGACATCGTCCGGAATCCCGGCGTTGCCGCCGAACCCGACTTCCTCATAGTTCGAGATCAAGTAGTGGACCGGATGCGGCAACTCGGCGGCAACGAGGTCACGGGCTAAATCGAGCAAAATCGCCACCGATGCCTTATCGTCGAGATGACGTGACTTGATGTATCCTGTGTCCGTTTGCTTGAAACGGGGATCGAACGAGACGAAATCTCCGACTTCAATGCCGAGCGCTCGCACATCTTCCTCAGAATGAACGTCAGCATCGAGCCGGACCTCGATGTTCGAGGCAGAGCGTTCGGCGCTATTCGTATCTCGATAGACGTGGACACTCGATTGATGGACCAAAATCGTCCCTTCGACCGCTTCATTCGACTCGCGGTGCACGAGACAGTTCTCCCCTTCAATCGCCGTCCACGCATAACCGCCGACTTGCGTGAGGCGGAGGCGGCCGCTCGGTAAAATCTCTTTCACCATCGCCCCGAGTGTGTCGACGTGTGCCGTCAGCAAGCGGGCCGGGCCCACCTTTCCGTCGAACGTGGCAAGGAGCGCCCCTTTATTCAGACGTTTCGTCTTTACGTCGAGCTTCGCGAGCTGTTGCTCGACAAACTCAATCGCTTCATCGGTCATCCCCGACGGACTCGGTATTTCTACAAGTTGTTTCAACGTATCAATCATTTGATTACCCCTTTGTCATCGATAATAGCCATACAGGAAACAGGCGACAGTAAGCGCGACTGCGCTAACGAGGAACACGACGCGTCGCATGTATCGCGTCTCGTCCGGGAGACCGACGACACCCGCCATCAAGAAGCCGCCGACGAGACCGCCGGCGTGGGCGGAATGGTCGAGGCTTGCCCCGAGTACGAACGCAAGTCCTACGTTCAATCCTAACATAATGAATAACGGCGGACCGAGTGTCTTCATAAAAAGTGAGCGATCCCGAATCCCAAAGTAGAGCAAGGCGCCGACGAGTCCAAAAAGCGCACCCGACGCACCTGCCGAGATGGCATCACTGAACGCATACGACGCCGTCGACGCGATGATGCCCGCCAACAGATAAATGATGACGAAGCGCGGCGACCCGTACATCCGTTCCACGAGCGGCCCGAGCGACCAGAGCGCGAACATGTTGATGCCGAAATGGAACCAACCGATGTGGAGGAACATTGGCGTCAGAAGACGCCACCACTCCCCTTCGTCAATCAACGGATTCACTTTCGCCCCGAATCGAATGAGCGTGTTCGGGTCGAGCGTCGACCCGAACGACTCGGCAAGCCACATGATGAAAAACGTCACAAACATAAATACATACACCGCCTGGGGCTTCCCAAACGCAAACCGTCGTTTCAATTCCGCTTTGCGCTCCTGATCAAGCGCGAGCGCGAGCGGACGATAGTCGGCCTCCCCGATGTCTTCTGACGTGATATGCCGCTCAATCGTCACTTTCGCCGGAATCTTGAACGTGAGCGACGCGACTCGCTCTTCGTCGACGAGCGGCTCCCCATACAGATGGATGCGTAACTTACTCTTCCCTAGACGGGCAAGGCGGAACGAATTCATAATCGCCTCGATGTCCATCCCGACGTGATTAGCCCACGCCTTATCGGTCCTTATGTACAGGTGATAGACGTCTCCCGCTTTCGTGTCAAACAAGAGTAGCGCCCGAGACGGCTCGAGGATCCCTTCGACGCGCCCCCCCGCCAACACGTTCTTATAGATGTCTTCCCAAAATGAGCTCGTCATCTGAAATCCCCTCCCTTCCCTATAATTGTAATCCAATTCTGAAGCGGCGACAAAAAGGAGACCTCCCTTATATGCCCGTCAAAAAAACAGCCGGCACGAAGCCGGCTGCACTCTCTCGTTCACTTATAGCACGGGCTGCATCGTCTTCATCAAGACGTCTGCTGAATGGTGCATCTTTTGTTTCTCTTCTTCAGACAATTCGATTTCGACGACTTGGCGCACCCCTTGGCGATTGATGATGGCCGGGACGCCGATATGAATGTCATGTAGCCCGTACTCACCGTCCAAGTAGGCCCCGACCGTGAGAAGCGTGTTCTCGTTCCGGAGCACCGCTTTGACGAGGCGAAGCAGTCCGAGACCAATCGCATAATACGTCGCGCCTTTACGCTCGATGATATGATAAGCCGCATCACGGACGTTGACATAAATATCTTCAAGGTCTTCCCACGTGTATTCGTCGTTCTCTTCAAGCAACTGCTCGACCGACTTGCCGTAGATTCGGGCGTTACTCCATGCCGCGAACTCCGTGTCCCCGTGCTCCCCCATGATGTACGCGTGACAGTTGCGCGGGTCGACGTTGAAGTAATCGCCGAGCATGTAACGGAGACGTGACGTGTCGAGCACCGTGCCTGATCCGAAAACGCGATGTTTCGGAAGTCCAGAATATTTCCATGCCAAGTGAGTCATGATGTCGACCGGGTTCGATGCGATGATGATCATCCCGTCAAATCCTGATGCCATGATTTCCCCAATCATCGACTTCATGATTTTCGCGTTCTTCTCGACGAGGTCAAGACGCGTTTCACCCGGCTTTTGCGGTGCCCCTGCCGTGATCACGACGATATCTGCCTCCCCACAGTCCGCATAATCCCCGGCCCATACACGCATCGGTGAAGAAGCGAACGAGACGCCGTGATTCAAATCCATGGCTTCCCCTTCTGCTTTGGCTTTGTTAATATCGATGATTACGAGTTCTTCACAAAGGCTCGCTGTCGTCAATTGGTATGCGAAGCTCGCACCGACTGCACCGGCACCGACGAGCGCGACGCGTGTTACTTTTGCATGATTTAATGTTTCCATGTTGATTCTCCACCCTTCGAACAATCTGTTTCATGTTTTAGTAATATCTGTTACATAAAGATTGTAACATCATTCACAAATACTCACTACAATAGAAACCGTTTTCACTTTGGCGATATTGTGACGAAATTCACATTCGTTTGAAACATCTTCATTCACTGTACTACCCTTATCCGAAGACGAAAAAACAAATCAAGGCGGCGGCCGTAATCGAAGCGAAGTTGACCGCATCGTTTCCGAGCCAATGCCAACCTTTGACGTATTCGGTCGCTTCTCCGTGGTGCATCTGCTTCTCGGTCTGCTTTCCACATACCCGGCATCGGTACTTCCGTTGGACGGTCGCGCCGAGCAACGTATCCACGACGCTACCAATCAACCCGAGTGCGATTAACGCGAGCGTCACTTCGAAATCGAGCGTCATAAACGGATAGGTCGCCAACACGATTGTGGCGGCTCCAACAATCGACATGACCGTCCCATATAGTGACACACCGCCGCTCGTCCCCGGTTCGACCGGTCGAAACGTGAGGATGGAGCGCGGCTTTCGCTTTGCGAGCACACCGAACTCAGAGCCCCACGTGTCACTCGTCGCTGCGGCAATCGAAACAATGTAGGCATAGAGCCATGCCTCATTCGACGTGTATGCCATCGCGAGCGCGGTTAACATGCCAATTCCGCCGTTTGCGAGCACTTGGACGTAGTCACGGGGACCGGATTTTTCAACGATTTCATCGACCGGCGCCTTGTCGACGGCACGATACTTCGAGGCGAGCGAAGATGTCGAGAAGAACACGCCTAGTAAATAGAGACCGAACCAGCCGAAACCATAGCCAATCACCGTCCCCGTTACGACTGTCAATACGGCACCGGATAACGTGAGCGACTTCAGCCGGTATCCGGCATAGGCGACCAAGCAGGTTACGAGAAATATGGCTAACATCGAATCAATTCCCTTTCCGACACGATCACTCCGACCGGAATGTCATGCGCTTCAATTGGTATGTCGTCTAACACTTGGACGCTGTAGGCAAGGGATAGTGTTTGGCCGGCATACGACGCCAGAAAGCGGTCGTAATATCCCCCGCCCCATCCGATTCGGTAGCCAGAGCGGTTGAACACACGCCCCGGGACGACGCATAAGTCGACGTCACCGTCGACTTGTTGGGTCGTCGGCTCTAATATCCCCATGACCCCAGGTTCGAGGTCATCATAAGACTCGATTCGATGGAACGTGAGCCCCTCTGTCGTTACTTTCGGCACGAGTACCGTTTTTCCTGCCTGCCAAGCTGCTTCAATCAATGGCCGTGTGTCGACCTCAAGTCCGAACGAGAGGGTCAGGGCAACCGCCTTCGCCTCGATCCACTCCGGTAGTCTCATCACGTTATGTACGATGGCGGCATCGGCCTCATCGCGATTAGCTAATTCAGCAATCCGAGCATGTACCGCTCGTCTGAGTGCTTGTTTCGCATCCATATCACTCGCTCCTTTCGAAAAAAAAGGCCGCCACATGAGTGACGGCCAGTCTCATTATTTCACTTCGCGATAAAGCGTGTGACGGCGGAGACGTGGGTTGTATTTGCGCAATTCGAGGCGCTCAGGGTTGTTACGTTTGTTTTTCTTCGTGATGTACGTGCGATCGCCTGTTTCTGTGCAAGCTAGTGTGATTTTAACGCGCATTTCGTTCACTCCCATCTTACTGATGTTGTATCAAGTGCTTTTGCTTTACAGTCTAAGCATACTCAATTATCCTACCAATTTTTTATTGAAAAAGCAAGGTGTTTTCACGTACTTTTTCAAACGTTCTGCTTGTACGGCGAGGCATCGAGCGACAAGCAGTTTGTGACGTTATCTTTGACCGCATAGCGCGAAGCGAGCTCATCGATTGAGACGTCGGCACCGACATAGACGGTGTCCGCCTCGGCAAGGACACTGTTCTCAATTCGATGAATCGCATCGAACAAGCCACCATGACCATGGGGATTGCGCGTCGTTTCAAATGACAACATAGTTGAGTATAACGGAACAGCCAGCGATTTCGCAAGTGAACGTGCCGCCGGAATCGTCATCCAATCAAAATGATGAACGGCTTTGAAACGGACCGCGTTAACGAGTTCATGGACGAGCTTCACGTAACCGACGTTTTGTGCGGCGACTTGATTCATCACATGCTCTAAAAACGGGCTCGTCAAGCGGACGCGATAGACGTGGACGTTGTCATGACGTTCGTACTCGAGCAACCCTTCTTTATAAGGGGTAAGGACATACATCGTTTCACCTTGTTTCGCTCGCGCCTCCACTTCTTCGACGACGCGTTGTCCGAGGCCACCGACGACGTTGCCCGTATATTCTGGAGTCAAGACGAGAATCGCGTCAGCTTCCGCCTCACGTTCTTTCGTCACATAGTAGTCGTGTGGCGAGAGGAACGTGTCGACTTCAAGGTCTTCGTCCTGCAAGAACGGATAAGCACGGAAGTGTGCGTCGAGCACCTCGTCTGTCAGCTTATTCTCATAGAGGGCAGTCTCAAGTTCAGCGAAGAGGCGGGTATGTTCACGGAAACGCTCCGCTGCATACTGTGCCGTCGTCTGTCCGTCCAAGATGAACGCCCAGTCGCTCGAGACGGCAAGCACGTAATGCCGAATCAATTGTTTCAGTGCGCGGTCGGCGAGCGGTGACGTGCCTCGATAATCAGCCACGTCTTTGACGAGTTGCGTTTCCATCATGTGAAGGTGCCGTAACATCCATTCGTTGCGCTCGTTGATCCAGACGTCCCCATAGCCTTTACGTCCCCACGTGTTCATCGATACGTGGACCGTCTCAAGGTCTTGGAAATGACGTTCGAGGAACAACGCCGGCGTGATCGTCTCAATCCCGAACTGTTCAAGCCGCTCTGCGACTTGCCCTAAAAACTCAGGTCCTTCGAACCACCAGTGCCCGAACAGCTCCGCGTCAAATGGTGCCGTGACGAGAAACGGTGGGAACGTTTGAGCACCGTGCGCCTCGAGATGCGCTTCGAGCGTCTCGGCGAAGTCGGTCGCATGGTTTGCGATTTGATGTTCCGCCCAATCACGGACGTAATAATCCTTCTCGTCTGTATCGCCGGTGATGCGATGCATCTTCAAGCCGGTATCGAACCGGATCCCTTCCGGATGCATGAACGACTGGATGTAATCCCAATCGCGGTCATAGGCGAGGTCGCGATAAAATTCACGATAGTCCGGGTGACCCGGGTATCCGATCATCGAACTCCAAATTTTACCGGAGATGATTTGGTCGCGTGGGAAGAGCGCCACCCCATGCGGTGAATAGACCGGTGCCCCGATGCCTTTGCTCGGTGTCGGGTCGGCATCAAGGAGGGCGTGTTCATCGACGAACGTATAGCGTACCCCTTCCTCGTACAAGATGCGATCGACTCCAGGCGTGTAGGCACATTCTGGCAACCAAATGCCGGTCGGACGGAATCCGTAATGACGCTCGAAGCAGTTCAGACCACTGCGAATCTCGGTTCGGGCGGCTTGGTCGGTGAACAGATGCGGGTTGAAACCATGTGTCGCCGTACACGTCACCATGTCGATGTATCCGTGCTCACGATATGTACGGAACGCCTGGTTCAAGTTTTTATCCCAATGCAGGAACGTGTTCTTCAAATCTTGGTAGCGACGCTCGTAGAAATGGAGCGTGCCGACTTCCGCCTCGCTTCGTTCCCCGGACAGTTCAAGCGCAATCAGTTCGAGCATCTCATCTAAATGGGCGACGTATCGGTCTTGGACGAGCGGGTCGGCGAGCATCTCCACGACTGGCGGTGAGATACTGACCGTCCAATTGAGCGGCCGCTTTAAGCGATCGACTTGCCATAAAATCGGGATATATGTCTCGGAGATGGCTTCGTACACCCATCTCTCTTCTAAACGATGTTCTTCTTCATGCCGGACGTACGGAAGGTGGGCATGAAGGACGAGTGAAAAATAACCTGGTTTCATCTAAAAAGTCCTCCTTAGCGCACGAATCGGTATGCAGCGTATTTAGGTAACGTGTCGAGTAGTTCCGGTGATTCGACTTCACCGTATTGCCAACGACGGACCGGTTCGGCGAATCGCCCGACTCCAGCCGGTTCTGCCCGAGGTGTGTCGAGCGGAGTCGTGGCCACGAGCGGTAAGAATTCGCCTTCCATCGTCCGGATACCAAACTCGAACACGTATGTCGTGTTCGGGTCGAGCGGACGCACGAACCAGCTATTCGTCATTTCCGGCAACTCGAACGTGTATGAACGGTTCGCGTGCCCGCTCGTATAGTCGAGGAGCGTGACGTCTAAGATTCGGAACGCTTTCGGCAAGTCCTCCCACGGGCGCATGAACTGCATCGCCAGCGTCTCTTTCACGGCGTCCGATACTTCCCAAAAGACGTACACCGAATTTGGTGATTGGACCACAGCATGCATCAAATCGGCATCATAACGGTCAGGAAGCTTCCAATACCCTTCTGGTGCCTGTTCAAGGAGCGGTGAGTGATGTGATGCATTGGACTGAAGCGATGACGCGACTTGCTTCGTTGATTTTGATTTAGTTGCCTTCTTGCTAGATTTCATCTGTTTCTTCCCTTCGGCCTTTCGTGTCGGTGCGGCCGTAGCTGCCGTGACGTCCCCATGTTGGGCGCGCCATTTTCGCCAAGCGTATTGGACTTTTCCGATTGGCATGTCTAATTGTTCTGCAATCTGTTTTAACGTAAGCCCTTTTTCCTTCAAGGACACGATTTTCTCTTCCATCTATATGTGGCTCCCTTCCTAAAAAAATGCATGTAGTTTACTATTCGTCTTTGTTCCGTGATTTCCTGCACAAAAAAAGTAAAGAACAACATGTCTGTTGTCCTTTACCACTTTTGTCACTGATTTAAATCATAATGTTTCCCTTTTTCAAGGAATATCAAATGTTCTCCGAAATTGGTGACGTGGTCACCCATCCGTTCAAGGTAGCGAGCAATGTTCGAAAACTCATAAACATCGTTCGTGCCGACCGTCATGTTCGGAAGATTACCGATGTATTGCTTGATGACCTGCAAATTCAAGTCATCAATCACCTTATCCATCTCGTTCAATTCACGGACCCGGCTCACTTCCCCTTTGCGATAGGCGCGTGTCGCGAGTTCAAGCATATCGATCAATTGTTCGGCCATCTGTTTGAGCGGCTTGATGTCTAACACGTATGGCACGTGCTCGATGCGCGCGACGGCTTTGGCGATATTCGTCGCATAATCTGCGATCCGCTCAAGGTCGGTCGCCGATTTCATCGTCACGATTAAGCGGCGCAAGTCGGTCGCGACCGGTTGTTGTTTCGCTATCAATAGGATCGCCTCGTCATTGATTTCAAGCTCGAGATCATCGAGTTCGTTGTCGTTGTCGATGACCGTCTGGGCGAGCGTGAGGTCGCGTTTCTCAAGTACTTCGATGGCCGTGGCCGTCTGACGCATCGTCAAATTCGCCAAGCGAACGACCTTGTCTTCTAATTCGTTTAACTTCGTATCAAAAAATGTGCGATTTTGTGCCATGATTGTCTCCCCTTCTTAACCGAACCGGCCAGAAATATAGTCTTCAGTCCGTTTGTCCGTTGGATTCGAGAAGATTTTGTCAGTCGCATCGAATTCGACGACTTCTCCGTTCAAGAAGAACGCTGTCTTATCCGAGACACGGGCCGCTTGCTGCATGTTGTGTGTAACGATGATAATCGAATACTGCTCTTTCAACTCTTGAACGAGTTCTTCGACTTTAAGCGTCGAAATCGGGTCAAGTGCTGATGTCGGCTCATCCATGAGGATGACGTCCGGTTCGATGGCAAGTGTCCGGGCGATACAGAGACGTTGCTGCTGTCCACCCGAGAGGCCATACGCGTTCTCGTTCAAGCGATCTTTCACTTCATCCCAGATTGCAGCGCCGCGAAGCGAGCGTTCGACAATCTCATCAAGCACTTTTTTGTTTTTAATGCCGTGCGTCCGCGGTCCGTACGCCACGTTGTCATATACCGATTTCGGGAACGGGTTCGGTTGTTGGAACACCATGCCGACCGATGTCCGAAGATCTTCGACTTTATAATCGCGGTCGAAGATGTTGCGGCCATGATACAAGATTTCACCATTCGTACGGACAGACGGCACGAGCTCGACCATCCGGTTCAACGTCTTGATGAACGTCGACTTCCCACAACCCGACGGACCGATGATGGCCGTCACTTCGTTCTTCTTGATATCGAGGTTGACGTCGATCAACGCCTGATTGTCGCCATACCATAAGTTCAAGTTGTTCACGACATAGGCACTGTCTTTTTGCATCACCGTTTCGTTCGGTTGAGTTGTCGTTGTATTCACTTCATGATCTCCTTTGAGTTCTTTTTGTTTCATCATCTCGAGAGTCCTCCTCGTTACCTGCTACGACTTAATGTCGATTCGTGTACTTGTTACGGATATAGATGGCAGCCGAGTTCATGATGATCAACATCGTCATCAAGACAATGATTCCGGCAGCTGCTAGGTTTTGGAATTCAGCTTGCGGACGGCTCGTCCAGTTAAAGATTTGAATCGGGAGCGCCGTGAAGTCTGAGAAGACACTGCTCGGCGTCGTCGAAATGAACGTCGCCGCTCCGACCATAATCAATGGGGCCGTCTCCCCGATGGCACGTGATACGGCCAAGATGATTCCGGTGATAATCCCTGGAATCGCCGACGGCAAGACGACGTTGAACGTCGTCTGCCACTTCGAGGCTCCGAGTGCGAGCGACGCGTGGCGCAATTCCATCTTGACGGAACGAAGCGCTTCTTGCGACGCGACGATGACGATAGGAAGACTCATCAATCCAAGTGTCAACGCACCCGCCATAATCGAGCTCCCGAGTTCCATGACGCGAACGAAAATTGTCAACCCGAGCAATCCGAAGACGATTGACGGGACGCCGGCCAAGTTCGAGATATTCACCTCGATAAATGACGTGACTCGGTTTTTTGGTGCGTACTCTTCTAAATAGATGGCGGCACCGACACCGACGATGAACACCATCGGGACGATGAGTAACATCAACCATAACGTCCCGATCAAGGCCGGGTACAATCCGGCCTGTTCCGGGCGACGGGATGGGAAGTTACGGAGGAAATCCAAGTTCACCCAGCCACCACCTTTCGAGACGACGTCATAAATCAATGTCGATAGGACAAGCAGGGCAAAAACGAGTCCTGCCAAAAAGACGTACTTAAAAATTTCATTTAATTGGAGACGGCGCTTGATCCGTTGTGAAACGGAGTCACGGTCCATCAAGTTCTTCGTATTCTTGAACTCACTGTTCGGCAATGCCATATTAGTACTCCTCTCTGAAGCGGCGCGTCACCCAGTTCGCGAACAAGTTCATCACTAGGGTGAAGACGAACAATAGCGCACCGACCGCATAGATACTGTAGTATTCGATTGTCCCGTAGCCTGCGTCACCTTTGGCGATTTGGACGATATACGCTGTCATCGTTTGAATCGCATTCAGTGGATTAAACTCGAAGTTCGGTTGTGATCCACCGGCAATCGTCACGATCATCGTTTCCCCAATCGCACGACTCGTCGCAAGGACAATCGAGGCGATGATGCCTGAGAGTGCGGCTGGCATGACGACTTTGATTGCCACTTCTAACCGTGTCGCACCCAGACCGAGCGCCCCGTCACGAATTTTTTTCGGAACGGCGCTCATCGCGTCTTCCGAAATCGAGGCAATCATCGGAATAATCATAATCCCGACGACAATCCCTGGGCTAAGGGCGTTATAAATCTTTAAGCCCGGGATGAGCGCTTGCAAAATCGGCGTGACAAATGACAAGGCGAAAAATCCAAAGACGATGGTCGGAACCCCTGCGAGTACTTCAAGGATTGGCTTTAAAATCGTACGGGCTCGCTCGGAAGCATATTCGCTTAAATAAATGGCCGATGCAAGACCGAGCGGAACGGCAACGATCATCGCAATGACCGCAATCTTTAGCGTACCTGCAACGAGCGCCCAGACGCCGAACCGTTGATCGGCATTAAGCGGATACCATTCGGTCGAGCCTAAAAATTCGGCGACCGGTACGCGCTCGAAAAACTTGAACAGTTCAAACCCGAGTGTGAACGCGATGCCGACCGTCGTGACGACCGAAACGAATGCGCTCAAGAATAATAAGAACGGCATGATTTTATCAAACACGTTCGTCGTGCTATATTTCTTTTTCTTATTGGTTTCAATCATCTCTCGAATTGAAAACCCTTTGTTTGGTTGATTCATCTCGTGTATCGCTCCCTACCTCTTCATACTAGAAAGCACGGCGAGAAGGCGAGATCGACTCTCGCCTTCCACCGATTGCCTATTTATTCTCCGGCGAGCTCGTCGATGATACCGGCGTTCTCGTCGTAACGTGCCTGTTCCATTCCGACGTAGCCAACTTCTTCCGACAACTCGGCCGCGTTCTCGTTCAAGAATCGTGCGAACGCTGCAACTTGTGGTTTTTCGTTCAATGACGCGTTGTTAACGTACGTGTAAATCTCACGTGAGAGCGGGTAAGACAAGTCGTTGATTGTCTCTTGGTTCGGCTCTACCCCTTCGACCGCCATCGCGCGAAGCGTGCCTTCGTTCTCGATGTAGTACGCGTAACCGAAGAACCCGATTGCACCTTTCGTTCCAGCTATCCCAGTGACGAGGACGTTATCATCTTCTGACAATTGCGCGTCTTGACGGATGTCTGTGTCGTCAAGCACCGCTTCGTTAAAGAAGTCGAACGTTCCAGAATCTTTACCTGGTGCGAAGAATGTGATTTCTTCATCCGGCCAGTCCGAACGAACGTCTTGCCACGTCTTCACATTCGTGTCTGTCCACATTTTGTTTAACTCATCGATTGTGATGTCTTGTGCCCAGTCGTTCTCAGGGTTGACGACGATTGAAAGTCCATCAAGTGCGACCGATAGTTGTGTAAACTCCACGCCGTTCGCTTCCGCTTCCGCCGCTTCTTCTTCTTTGATTTCACGTGATGCGTTCGAGAAGTCTGTCTCGCCTGTTACGAAGCGTTTGAATCCGCCACCCGTCCCAGACACACCGACCGTCACTTCAACGTCTGGTTGCTCTGCCGAGAATTCTTCAGCGACAGCTTCCATGATCGGGAATACGGTTGACGATCCGTCCATGACGACTTTTCCTGAAAGTGCGTCACCTTCGGCTGCGCCATTTCCTTCTTCATTGTTCCCACATGCTGCACCTACAAGTGCCACCGAAGTGATTGAAGCGAGTAGTGCAGATTTTTTCATCCAAGACATTTCTGACGTCCTCCTTGAGTTTCCTTTGAATTTGGTTGTAGCTCTGTTGTTCTGTCCTACAATTAACATCCTAATAAACTACTATTAACGAGAAATGAACGGAACGTAAAAGAATTGTAAAGACAAAAAAAGAAGCCACCGAAGTGGCTCCTTTACTGGAGTTGCGCTTGTACATCTTCAAGATTGAAATAGGCCTTCATGATATCGTGGGCGACGCGCGTGTTGACGCCTTCCCCTTCAAGACCTGGCATGATGATGGCCCAAGCGATTTCAGGATTATCGTACGGGGCCCACCCGACATGGTTCGAGTTGAACGTCTTAATCGGTTCTCCGTTCGCATTCCGTTTCGCCTGTCCATCCGGTCCTTCGGCGATGGCTTGCGCCGTCCCGGTCTTTCCGGCCGCCGTCATCCCCGTCTGCTGCAGGATACGCGACGTACCGCTCTCGACACCTTGGCGATACCCTTGACGTACACGTTCGATATATTCGTCTCGAACGTTGACTTTGTTGAGCGCGTTCGGTTGGAACGTGCTGACGACTTGCTTGTTCGACTCGTCGAGCGATCCCGGCTCGATAATTTCTTTCAACAAGTGCGGTTGAACCCGATAGCCGCCATTTGCAAGCGCTGACGTGTACTGGGCCAACTGAATCGGTGTGTACGAGATGTACTGCCCGATCGACATATCCATCAGGAGCGTGACACGGTCCGGGACGCTCCGGAATCCGATTGATTCGTACGGGAGATCAATCCCTGTCTCGATGCCGAGTCCGAACTGTTTATAGTAATGTTCCATCGTATTGAACGCCTCGGTCACGTTCTCCCCGACGATTTGACCGGTCGAATAGTAATCGGCGAGCCGTAGGGCGATTTGGAACATATAAATGTTTGACGACAAGGCAAGGGCATCCAGGTCGTTGATGTTCCCCATATTCCGGTACGACGACTTGAGCGACGAACCGATGCGAATCGGCGTGTCATAAATATATTCACCCGGTTGGATGACTTCTTCTTCAAGTCCGAACGCGACCGTCGCACCCTTGATCGTCGAGCCGATTTGACTCGCCCGCAGGACCGTCCCGGTCGAGACGTCTTTGAATTCGTTCGTTTCATAGTCGAGCTCTTGTCCCGAGAGGGCAAGCAATTCACCCGTTTGTGGGTTCATGACGACGGCGAAGGCACGGTCAAAGTGCGGGCTGCCCGAACGGCCGGCTCGAATCGCTTTCTTCAAAATCTCATCGATTTCTTTTTGGAATTCGATGTCCGTCGACAAGATGATATCTTTCCCTGGGTTTCCGCTGACGCGGGTCGGTTCTCCGACCGGCTCCCCTTTATACGTCGTGAAGACGTCATAGGCTGGTGTCCCGCGCAGCACGTCCTCATACTGTTGCTCGAGAAAAGACGTTCCGACCCGATCGTTCAAGCCATACCCTCTCGCTTGATACGAGGCCCGCTGCTCAGCAGGGATTTGACGATAACTCCCAAGGAAACTTTGGAACGTCTGTCCGAACGGATATTCCCGCTCGTAATACGGTTCGACGCTGACACCAGGCAACAGTTCCAAGTTCTCTTCAATCAAGGCCATCTCTTTCGGTGAGGCCCCGACTTTAATCAGCTGCGGGTCGAGAGCGTAGCCCGACTCCATGTTATGTTTGATGGCGATAATCTCTTCTGTCGCATCATCAAACGCAATCTCTTCATCCGTGATTGAATCGAGCAATAATTGGTCGACGTCCTGATTCGATAACGCCGCCCGCTCTTCCTCGGACAAGTCGGCGAGTAGCGTTTGGACTCGTTCCTGGGACCGCTCTGGATCGATGGCGATCCAATAATCCTTGCGGTCACGCTCTGTCACTTTGCGATCTTTTTCGGGTACGTCCAAAATCTCTGCAAGTTTGAGGGCGACATCGAGCCGTTCATCCGCTTTCGTCACTTGCGAGCGACGATACATGACGGAGTAGTTCGAAATCGTATCCGCGAGCACTTGGCCGTTTCGATCATAAATCTTTCCGCGCGGCACCTCATATTTGATTTTACTCGATTCCGTCTTCTGGACTTCACGGGCAATCAATTCCCCGTTGACGATTTGGACGACGCCTAATCGGAAGATGAGTGTCGCGAACAAGATGAATACGATAAAGAATAGTAAATTCAAGCGTAACGGAAGGTGGTTGCGCCGTTTTTTCGGTACGTTCACGCGGTTTCTGGCCAATTCCGTTGTCTCCTTCCTCAATCAATTTCTTCTATAAGTATAGGTGCTGTGTTAACTTCTATTTTCGACTCGTTTTTCACTATATCATAATTTGTTTACAAAATAATTAAATGTATAAAAAATCCCGAGATTCGACAGAATCTCGGGAAATCTGGTTATTTCGCGTCTGCGTAGAGCTTCGCCACATAATCCCAGTCGATGACGTGGAAGAATGCTTGGATGTAATCTGGACGACGGTTTTGGTAGTTTAAGTAGTACGCGTGCTCCCAAACGTCGAGTCCAAGAATCGGCTGAACGCCTTCCATGATCGGTGAATCTTGGTTCGGTGTCGATGTGACTTCGAGCTTGCCGTTTTTTCACGACGAGCCAAGCCCAGCCTGAGCCGAAGCGACCAGCTGCCGCTTTCGCGAACTCATCTTTAAACGCGTCGAAGCTGCCGAACGCTTCGTCGATTGCTGACGCGAGTTCGCCAGATGGCGCCCCGTTCTCATTTTTCTTGAGCAATTTCCAGAAGAACGAGTGGTTCCAATGTCCGCCACCGTTGTTGCGGACGGCCGTTTGAATGTCAGCAGGAAGTGAATCGAGGTTTTGAAGCAATTCTTCGAGTGAAGAATACTCCACGTCTTTTCCTTCGAGTGCATTGTTTACGTTCGTGACATACGTGTTGTGGTGCTTCGAGTGGTGGATTTCCATCGTGCGTGCGTCAATGTGTGGTTCGAGTGCATCGTATGCGTAATCAAGTTGTGGTAATTCAAATTTAGCCATAACTAAAATCCCCCTTAAATTTGGTGTGAACAACGTTCGTTCTAAATGTAACAGATTTGTGACGGCATTCTCAATTGTAATGCTTTACTCGACGTCCGCTTCCGGCAACGCCCATACCGAGATTGACCCTGCCGCAACTTTAAATACCCCATTTCCGTCTTCATCAATCTCGACAACCGTGTCGACCGTATTCGTCAAGTCGACCCATTTCTCTCCGGCGCGATGTTCCCCGACGAACATCTGCTTCTCAGCCTCTTCCGAGTTCGAGATAATGACGGCGCAGCCGGAGCGTTCGATCGCTTCGACACCGTGTCGGACCCAGCCGATGACATGCTCGTTATCGAAATAGTCGTCTTGTTGACCATACGCCTTCTCGCGGCGGGCGTAAAGGAGCGGGTCGATCGCTTCTTTCTTCCCATCGGACGGGTGTGGTCCATTGATGCCGTAGTAATCGCCATAAAACACGCACGGATAACCGTCTTGACGAAGCAAGATTAGACCGTATGCGATTTGTTTGAACCAATCCTCGACCCATGATTCGAGCGCTTCGGCCGGCTGGGAATCGTGGTTATCAACAAACGTGACCGAGTGAAGCGGGTGTGACTGGACGAGCGTGTCGTCAAAAATTGTCCGCATATCGAACGATTCCCCTTCGACGGACGCGCGTTGCAAGTTGTAATGAAGCGGCACATCGAACAAGTCGACGTGATAATCGATGTTGTCGAGGAAAGCACGGCAATCTTCGAGCTCGGACTTCCAGAACTCACCGACGAGGTAGAAATTTTCCCCTTTCTCATCTTTCATCGTCTGGCTGAACTCTTTGACGAAATCATAGTTGATATGTTTGATCGCATCGAGCCGGAAGCCGTCACATTTCGTCTCTTCGATGAACCATTTGCCCCAATGGAGCACTTCTTCTCGCACTTCCGGATGGTGATAGTCGATATTGGCAAACATCAAGTAATCGTATACCCCGAACTCGTCATCGACGTTATCGTTCCACTTCTTGTTTTCCCCGAGAATGAAGAAGATGCCACTATGTTCCGTCGCCGCGTCGTAGTCCGTCCCGTTGAAATGATGGAAGTTCCACTTGAATGAAGAGTATTTGTTGTTGCGTGCCTCGTAGTCGAATTTCGTCCACCCTTCGATCTCGAACGGCTCTTCAGACAAGACTTTCGTCCGGTCTTCCGGGTCGACTTCGAGCACCTCAAACTTCTCTGTCGCATCCGCCCCAGCCTTATGGTTCAAGACGACATCCATATACACTTGCATCCCGAGCGACTGGACGTGTTCCGTCGCTTCGAGCAGCTCTTGTTTTGTTCCATATTTCGTGGCGACCGTTCCTTTTTGATCAAACTCGCCCAAATCATACAAATCATAAATGCCATACCCTGTGTCCTCATTGCTCTGACCTTTCGTGACCGGGGGCAACCAGAACGCTGTAATGCCAGCTTCTTTCAATTCCTCGGCCCGTTCTTTCAACCGTTTCCAATGCTTCTGGTCAGCCGGGACATGCCACTCAAAGAATTGCATCATCGTATGATTTCGTTCCATCTCATTCGCCTCATTTCATATTTTTCAAAAAACAAAATGCTAACGGATATTTACCCACGTCTTCGACTTTGAAAACAAAAAAAACAGCTTTCATATAAGAAAGCTGTCAACAATGGACCCTGTAGGACTTGAACCTACGACCGGACGGTTATGAGCCGTCTGCTCTAACCAGCTGAGCTAAGGGTCCTTATGAATAGCGGCGGAGGGAGTCGAACCCACGACCTCACGGGTATGAACCGTACGCTCTAGCCAGCTGAGCTACACCGCCATGTTATTATACAGTAATAATATACTGAATGATAGACCCACTGTCAATCAAATTAAGAGAACTCGAAAAAAAACCTTCGTCCACGAGTGCGTGGACGAAGGTTAGGCGTTAGACAGTCATTTCGTTGTTGGCATCTTCAAGCGTGATTTCTGTGATGTTCATCGCATGATCACCGATGCGCTCCAAGTTCGAGAGCATATCGACGAAGAACATGCCGTCTTGGCCGTCACATTCACCCGTATTGAGACGGACGACGTGATTTTTACGGAACTGACGCTCGAGCATATCGAGTTTCGCTTCCATCTCGATTACTTGACGGGCTTCGTTCATGTCCCCGCTAGCGAGTGTTTGAAGCGACTTTTCAAGGGTTGCGCGCGTCAAGTCGTACATTTCCGTCAACTCTTTTTGCGCGTCTTCCGAGAGTGTCACGCGAGTCGCCGTCTTGTAGTCAATCAATTCGATGATGTTTTCGACATGGTCACCGATTCGCTCGATGTCATTGATCGCGTGCATCAACGTTTTGTGTTCTTTCGATTCTTGCTCTGTCAAATCGACCGCAGCGAGTTTGACGAGATAATCTGTGATTTTCGCGTTGAGCGAGTTGAGCGCTTCTTCAATGTGCGCTGACTTTTCAGAGTGTTTCTTATCGCCAGTCGCCATGTAGTTGCGTGCCTCATCCAAGCCAAGCTTCGCGAAGTCACCCATGCGAATCACTTCGTATTTCGCTTGTTCGACAGCGATAGAAGGTGATTGTTGGATGAAGATTGGGTCTAAATGCTGTGCCTTCGTATCGACGATTGAATCTTCACCCGGTACGAGTTTCGTCACCATCCAAGCAATCGCTCCGATGAACCAGAACTGGATGAACGTGTTCGCTACGTTGAACGTACCGTGAGCGAATGCGATTTGCATTTTCGACTCGATGGCGAGAAGGTCTGTGATCCAGAAAATATATTGTGTGAAGAGTGGCAAGATGACCAAGAAGATCACCGTACCAATCAAGTTAAAGATAACGTGTGCCGCTGCTGTACGGCGTGCCGCCACTGAAGCACCGATTGAGGCAAGGATAGCCGTAATCGTCGTTCCGATGTTGTCACCGAACAATACCGGGAGGGCTGCATCGAGTTCGATTGATCCACCCGCGTAAAGCTCTTGCAAAATCGCGATTGTCGCAGAAGACGACTGAACGAGAACCGTGAATACCGTACCGACGATGACGCCGAGGAACGGGTTTTCACTCATCGATTGTGTCAAATCGATGAAGTATTCGCTTGAACGGAGTGGACGCATCCCGTCACCCATGAGTTCAAGACCGTAGAAAAGTGCACCGAGTCCGAACACGACTTGTCCAAGATGTTGGAACTTTTCTTTCTTAAAGAAGAATAAGAAGACGGCACCGACTGCAATCATCGGTAGTGCGTATGCACCGACATCGAAACCGATGATGAACGCCGTGACGGTCGTCCCGATGTTCGCCCCCATGATGACCCCGATCGCTTGACGGAGCGTCATGAAGCCGGCGCTAACGAGTCCGACCGTGATGACGGTCGTACCTGACGACGATTGAATCAAGACGGTTACGATAATCCCGGCGAGTACCCCGAGAAATGGATTCGTTGTATACTTATCAAGGATGTCGCGCAGACGATTTCCTGCTGACTTTTGGAGGCCGTCTCCCATCGATTTGATTCCGAAGAGGAAAATCCCTAAACCTCCAAAAAACATGAATAACATTTCTTGCAAATTGTATTCCACGATTTATGTACTCCTTTTGATTGTGAATTGGTTGTTTTTGCTTGGTTGTTAATGCCCTACTCATTATGCCTTCTTCACCCGCCGAATGTAAACACGTTTAATGTTAAGGTTTTATTAAACCACTGTACTCATTTTTATCTATTTTTTTAAAATTGTATTATAACAGATAGGAGTTTCAACTTATGCTTACTTCGACTGCCGCTTTTTTACGCCATAGTCTCATCCCGACGAAACGAGCGCTCAGACTACGTCTCGCCCCGCTCCACGCTTACATGCTCGCGAGTATCGGCTTCACCGTTCTCGTCACGCTCGTCGATTACATGATATTACAGCCCGATTTCTTCGCACCGATGTGGTTGTTCTTACACGGCTTCGCCATCTTTTTCTTCTATATGATGACGGTCGCGTTCGTCTCGCTTTACGTCCAGTTCGTCACGAGAGTGCGCCAACAGAAGGCTTGGCCGTATCGACAAGCTTGGCCGTATACAGTCGCTATGACGATCGTCCCGATGTTTATCGTGATTCTGCTCTATCATGTCGTGCCTGATTGGTTCACAGGCGGACTGCTCATTCTCGTCGTCTATGTCACATGGCCGCTACTTCGTGCACCTGTCCCAAACAAAAGACAACCGAGATCCCGTTAACGGTCTCGGTTGTCTTTTTGTATCGGTTGCAGCGTATGGAGGACGTCATGGACGTGTTGACTCTGCGCACGAAGTTCTACACCTGCGACGTGTAGCGTCGTCTGTGCGTCGGAAAACACGTCGACTCCGTTATAAAAACTTTGTAATTTCTCTTCAAGTGCCTGCCCGACTTCTTCGAGCGGCTCAACCGCCCGCGCCATCTGTGACAGCTCTTCTCCCGTCGCTCTCGTCATCTCGCCAATCGCTTGATACGATTCGACCTGACGCCGGACACTAGCGTCAATCATCTCAATCCCTGACTCCAGTCGTGTCAATTGATCCCCTAAATCCCCGATGTCTGCATTGAATCGCTCTAAGTCTTCTAGTGTCTCATCTCGCTCGAATCGCATTGCTTCGATTGCCGAAACCGCTGAAATCGAGGCATCGTTCGTCACTTTCGCCAGTTGCCCCACTTCGCTCGCGACGACAGCGAACCCTTTCCCGTGCTCGCCCGCGCGAGCCGCTTCAATCGATGCATTGAGCGCCAACATTTTCGTCGCCGCCGCCATCGATACAATCGTTCGCAACGCGTGTTCGGCCTGTTTTGACACGATTTCGCTTTCGAGCAACCGCTTTTGAATTGCATCCGCCTTCTGTTTGAACTGCTGACTCTCACCGTGCAAGGAATGGAAGGACGAACGTTCGTTCATCAACAACTTCACCAGTACCTCCGCTTGTTCGTCAACGTGTTGAATGTCTTGATTTAACTCGTCAATCTGACGTGTGACGTCGGTAAAACGATGCGTCGTCTCGTTCGTGTAAAACTGATAGGACGCACTCGTCTCTTCTAATGAAGTGGCCACTTCTCGAAACCCGATTAACTGTTCGGCGTTTCGTTCAAGCTGTTTCGTGAACGTAGGTAAACTCGACTCAAGTGCCATCGATGTCTTCGTCAAAATGTGAATCGAAGTGTTCCATAACTCAATCAACGTATTGTATTCTCGCTCGAGGTGCAACATTTCAGATGACTTAGCATACAAGTTTACAGGGTCGAACGTTCTCGTATTCACCGCATCGCGTAGTCGTTCAGAAAAAAGGGTGACCGGCCGTAATTCGCGACGAATCAGGTGGCTGAACAACAACATGATGACGATGACAGATCCACCAATCATTACGATGATCTGTTTTCGGAGCGCCCACATCGCACCGAGCACGGATTCTTTCGAAACAACGAGGAGATAATCCGCTCGTAGTTCTGGGATGGCAATGACCGAAATAAATGTGTCCGCGCTCTCGATGAAGCGAGGGTTCGTGTCACCGTCTGGCACCGTTTCAGTGTCAAGCGTTCGAAGTGGCTTTCCTGTCAATAGAGCCAGGTCTCCTTCCCGAACGAGGTATTGACTCGCCTCGAGTCCGTCCGCGGATAAGAGAGAGGCTTGTTGCATATAGGTCGATTTTAGCGAACGCTCAAGCGCTTGCTTATTCGCCACATAGGCTCCATACGTCACTTTCACGGATTCCCGGACGACCGTCGCCTCTCGGTTCAACCGTTTCTCGATCTCTAGCGAGAGCTGTTTCTCTGCCTCGAACGCAAACCATGCGAACGTTATAAGAAATAATAGGATGACGCTCGGCATGAGCATCCACTGCAACTTGCGCTCGATTTTCCATATCGGCTTTCTCCAACTTCTTATCCACTGCAATCCGATTCACACCTTTCCATCTTGCTGGTTCGGTTACTATATCGGTCTTAAGACGGTGGAAAATTATGAAGCATCTGTTAAGATAACGTTAGCTTTTGTAAAGAGCACATCTCATGAACGCTTGCTGGGTGCTTTTTCATAAACATTTCGTTATGATAAATAGGAAACCTATCATCTTATATCGATTGGAACCTTTCCAAAAGAAGGAGATCATGTATATGTCAGAAATACTACACCGTTCACTAACTCGTCCGATTCGTGTCGGCAACCTCATCATCGGGGGATCAGATGAAGTCATCATTCAATCGATGACGACAACGAAAACACATGACGTCGAGGCGACCGTAGCCGAGATTTTACGTCTCGAAGAGGCCGGATGCCAAGTCGTCCGCGTCGCATGTCCGGATGAACGGGCCGCAGATGCGTTGGCCGAAATCAAGAGCCGCATCAACATCCCGCTCGTCGTCGATATCCACTTCGACTACAAGTTGGCACTGAAAGCGATTGAAAGTGGTGTCGACAAGATCCGCATCAACCCGGGTAACATCGGGCGCCGTGAAAAAGTCGAGGCCGTCGTCAACGCGGCGAAAGCGAAAGGCATCCCGATTCGAATCGGTGTCAACGCCGGCTCGCTCGAGAAGCAGTTCCTCGAGAAATATGGTTATCCGACGGCCCAAGGGATGGTCGAGAGTGCGATGCACCACGTGAAGATCCTCGAAGACCTCGGTTTCTATAACACGATTATCTCGCTCAAAGCGTCAGACGTGAACCTCGCGCTCGAGGCGTACACGCTCGCGGCGAAGACGTTTGACTATCCGCTCCACGTCGGGATTACCGAGTCGGGCCCGCTCTTCTCCGGCTCACTCAAGTCAGCCGCCGGTTTAGGTGCGATTCTCTCACTCGGAATCGGTTCGACGGTGCGCGTCTCACTTTCAGACGACCCGGTCGAAGAAGTGAAAGTCGCGAAAGAAGTGCTCAAGTCGTTCGGACTTGCTGCGAACGCCGCGACACTCATCTCGTGCCCGACGTGCGGCCGGATTGAAATCGACTTGATTTCAATCGCCAAAGAGGTCGAAGAATACATTCAAAACATTAACGTCAACATCAAAGTCGCCGTACTCGGTTGCGCGGTCAACGGCCCAGGGGAAGCTCGTGAAGCCGATATCGGTATCGCCGGTGCCCGCAACGAAGGACTCCTCTTCCGTCACGGGAAGATCATCCGGAAAGTGCCGGAAGCGACCATGGTCGAAGAGTTGAAAAAAGAAATCGATGCCATCGTCGCCGAAAAACTCGCCGCACGTGAACTCGAAGAACAAGAACTCGCCAATCAATCGAAATAACCTGTCTCCCGCTCGGTTGCAACCGAGCGGGTTTTTGTTAAAATAGACTCTGTGAACAAGGAGGGATCAACATGCATATCGGAATCGACCTCGACGGGACCGTCACGGACCCGCAAAGTTGTTTTCACTACATGAACGACGCGCTCGGTTACACGATTGATTATCAACGCGCGACCGAATATGAGTTGCACACGTATACGACGATGACGCAACATGATTTTTGGAAGTTCATGATTGAACACGGGCACGAAGAAGAAATTTATCGCCGCTCGCTGCCGCATACGGAAGTGAGTGACGTTTTATGGCATATGCGAAAGACGCATCGCCTTCACTACGTGACGGCGCGAAGCGAGGCCGTCCGCTCTGTGACCGAGGACTGGATTAAACAGCAGGCGCTGCCGCTCGATTCACTAATCATGACAGGAAGTCACGACAAGGTCGGGGTCGTCCAAGATCTGTCGCTCGACCTCTTCATGGAAGACCGGTACGAGAACGCCATCTCGATTCATGAGCAGACCGAGATTCCGGTGCTGTTGTTCGATGCGCCGTATAATCGAAAACCGTTGCCGCATGGCGTGAAACGGATTGCCTCTTGGAAAGAAGCGCTCCACTATGTGAACCGTTTCGAGGCGAACCGTTCCATCTCCACCCGCTAAAAAAGAGGAATCTCAGGATTCCTC